>JAAYFG010000096.1 GCA_012728335.1 Tissierellia bacterium
AAAAAAAGTTGGAATTGCAGTTGCGTTGATAAAGAAACCTAAACTTTACATAATGGACGAACCGACCAACGGTTTAGATCCTCTAGTTAAAAAGAGTTTATTCAGTTTACTAAAAGCAGAAGTGGAAAACGGAAGTACGGTTTTTATATCTAGTCATAATTTAAAAGAAATAGAAGATCATTGCAATAGGGTTGCTTTTATTAAGTCAGGCAAAATAATAGATGAAGTAGAAATTGATGATAATATGAACCGAAGTAAGGTAGTGAAAATAGTTGGAGAATTTGACGATGGTATTAATAGTTTAGAAGGATTGAGGGATTTAAAAGTAAATGAATCCTACTATAGGTTTTTATTTAATGGAGAAATGAGTACCCTATTATCTAAGCTGAATAATATGGAAATATCAGATATTTCAATTAACAATATCTCATTAGAAGAAGAGTTTCTAGGATATTATGAAAGTGGTGAGAATCATGATAATTAAACTTGAACTAAAAAACCATTTAAAATCATTGCTAATTTGGATATTTGTGCTTTCTATCTTGATAATTGGAATAGCATCATTCTTGCCATCTATGGAGACTGAGTCAATGCAGTCATTAGTAAATATGAAAATTGAAGGAATACCTGAATCTGTTCTGGCAGCATTTGGCATAAGTAATATGCCAAATTTTGGGAAACCATCAGTTATGTATGGATATATCTACCAGTATATAAATTTAGCAATAGGTATTTATATGGTATTATTGGGTGGTAATATACTAGTTGGTGAAGAAAGTGATGGAACCATTGAATATCTGTATGCTCAACCTATATCTAGAAAGAAGATTTACATAGAGAAACTTTTAGCTGGAATAATAATTGCATTTCTACTATTATTAAGCATCAATATAGTAGGTATTGTTTCGTTAAATGTCTTTAAATCAGATGTGTATACCTTAAATGGAATAATAGCAGATGTAATCAAAATATTTGCAGGAAGTATTTTTACTTCTTTGGTTTTCCTTTCATTTGGATTCTTTACTTCTGCTTGTTTAAAGACTACAAAATCAGTTTCAGGAATAGCTATGGGACTGATATTCGGTTCATTTATCTTAGGTGTAATCGGTGAGATAGTAGAAAAGTATAGTTTTTTAGGCAATTTATCCCCTCTGGGCATAATGTCTCCTATGGATATAATAGAAAAAGCTCCTGACGCTGCACTTGTAGGGTTTTGGAGTATAGGTGGCGTAGTGCTTATAACTATCGGCTATATCATCTACAATAGAAAAGACTTCAATATATAAAAAGAGTAGCTGAAGATGAATTTTCATTTTCAGCTACTTTAATCCTATTTTCCGGTTAATATTCTTCCTATTTTTCTAAAAACTACGCTAAATGCAAATTTTATCCCTGGCCATGGATCATCTAATGCCCAAGTTGATGGTATTTTTTTATGTCTGTTATCTTCTTTTATTTGCGCTTTGGTCATTTGACCGGAGTTGATATATCCTCGCATAGATGGGATGTCTTCATAGAAATATCTCCATCTTACGCCTGTGTCATAATTGATTGCAATAGTTCCTATATCTTCACCTATCATATCTAAATACGTTATAAAAGGTGTGTCCATCCCAAGTCTTACAAACATTTCTGTAAAGTTTACAAAACGAACATTTACTTCTATTAAGTATATGACTCCAGTATTTACATCTCTCTTCCATTCAATTTCGGCAAATCCTTTAAATCCTATATTTTCAAGGAAAGGTTTACCGATATCATAAACTTCTGGAATCCACTTTTGTCCTGCATAAGTTGAAGCACCAAAATTATTTGGCCATTGTCTTATTTTGTAGGTGCTCATATAATGGGTAACCTTAGAGTCCTTGTTCAAATATGCATCGAAACTATAACAATTAGTCTCAGGGCCTGGAATTATTCTTTGTATAAATACTTCATAGCCATCTCTGTGACACATTTCAACTTTTTCTCGAAGTTCTTCCTCATTGTTCACTAAAAACACTTTGTGGCGGTATTTCATAACGAAATTAGCAGAGTCTTTTGGCTTTACTATGCAAGGGTATTTAATTTCTTCGTTGATGATCTCATACAGATTTTCTATTTTAGAATCCACAATTTCTGGAGTTCGAACTCCCCATTTTTCAGTATATTCAGTAAGTTTAGACTTATCCATTAAGTCGGTAAGTAGTCCCTTTTTCTCTGCTGGAAATAGATAGTATTCCTTTAATTCATCAAAATATCTTTCGATAAACTCTACATAAGGATCTACCGTCGCTAGTAAGACCGGTTTATACTCTTCATCTTTTGCTATATTTATTAAAAATTGTAAAAAACCTTCTGGATTTTCTTCATAATATGGACCAATTAAATCTTCGGCTACATAACGAGATTTGCCATATAAATTCTTTTTGGCATTGTGATTTACTGCAATTACATGAACTCCTTTTTTTCCTAAGGATCTAACAACGCATAGGCCAATATAATAATTTGTACCTAGTACTACCGCTTTGTTTTTGTATTTCAATTTTGTGGCCTCCCTTCAAAATACACGACTCTATCTGTTACTATACATAATTATATAGATTATATCATTTATTGACTTTAGTTCCAATAGATACTAATCTTTATCACTTTATTGTGTTTTCTGGCATTATATGTGAGTATTTTGGGTATATATTTTATTGGATAATAAATTTAAATTATGAATATATGGAGGTTTTCAATTATGGAAAAAAGAGAAGGCATAATAACATTTGGTGGAGAGCCAAAAGTACTAGTGGGAAGCGAAATCAAAGTTGGAGCTAAAGCGCCAGAATTTACAGCAGTAAAAAATGACTTATCAGAGTTTAAATTTTCTGAAACTAGTGGTAAAGTTAGAATTATAAGTGTGGTTCCATCGATTGATACAGGTGTTTGTTCTCTACAAACTAGAAGCTTCAATGAAGATGCTGCAGATTTAGGCGACGTTTTAATATTAACTCTTTCTATGGATTTACCATTTGCACAAAGTAGGTTCTGTGCAGCGGAAGGAATTGATAAAGTAGTTATGTTGTCAGACTATAAAGATGCTGACTTCGGTTTGAAATATGGATTTTTAATTGAAGATTTAAGACTTCTAACTAGAGGAGTTATAGTCGTAGATAAAGACGACACAGTAAAATATGTTGAGTATGTAGGTGAAGTTACAGAACATCCTGATTACGATGCTGCACTAAGTGCTGCTAGAGAATTGATTTAAGTAGTTAATTTCTACTGATAAGGAGAGTTTTAAATGAGTCAAATAGTAGTTGTAGATTGCCAAAATGATTTTATTTCAGGGTCATTGGCATGTGGAAATGCAGACAATGCAGTTGAATTCATAAAGGAATATGTAAATTCAAATAGTGATGTAGAGCTTTTTTATACAGCTGATTTTCATCCCAAAAGCCATATGAGCTTTGAAGAAAATGGAGGTACTTGGGCTGTTCACTGTGTTGAAAACACTAATGGTTCAGAGTTATCTAAAGTCTTTGATGGAATTTCAAATGAAAGACTAGTCCCAAATGTAGATAATGTATTTTTAAAGGGAAGAGATAAAGATTTGGAAGAGTACTCAGCGATTGCTGCAATTAATAACAAAGGCGTTAAGATGCTTGAATTATTAGGCGATGAAGTGATTGTCGTGGGCATTGCAAGTGAGTTTTGCGTTAGAGAAACTGTCTTGGATCTTTTAAAAGAAGGAAAGAGGGTAACTGTTTTTAAGGATGCACTGGGTTATGTAAATGAAGAAAATCATATTGCTAATCTAGACGAACTAGAAAAAATGGGAGTTAAAATTATATGAATGTGTTTATAATTTCCGTTGGTAAGTTGAAAGAGAAGTACTTGAAAGATGCCATTGATGAATATTCAAAGAGAATGAAATCATATACTAATTTGGAAATAATTGAAGTTCCAGATGAAAGTGCTCCTGAGAATTTAAGTGAAACAGAAATGGAAATTGTGAAACAGAAAGAAGCTGAGAGGATACTCTCAAAAATACCTAAAAACTCAAAGGTAATACCTTTAGTTATAAATGCTAAACAATACGATAGTGTTGAGTTTTCTAATAAAATTTCAAACTACAGTATTGATGGAACAAAGAATTTGGTTTTTATTATTGGTGGGTCATTGGGACTTTCAAAGTCTGTATTAGATATAGCTGATGAATATATCAGTTTTTCTAAGATGACCTTTCCACATCAATTGATGAGGCTTATCCTTGTAGAGCAAATTTATAGAGCTTATAGGATAATGAATAACCATCCTTATCATAAGTAAATTGATAAATGGAGGTGAAGACAATGAAAGAGAACAAAAATATCTGTTCAGAAACTAAAGACAAAATACCTGCTTCTGATATAT
Source organism: Tissierellia bacterium (assembly GCA_012728335.1). Lineage (GTDB taxonomy): Bacteria > Bacillota > Clostridia > Tissierellales > Peptoniphilaceae > JAAYFG01. The sequence continues at coordinate 4,384 of JAAYFG010000096.1, forward strand.
ATAGTGACATTTTATGTAAAGAAGAAGAAACAGGTGTTGAAATCCCAACAGAAGATGCTGTTGAAGACGCTAAAGATTGGGTAGACCAAGAAAACAGAAGATAAGTTTCAACTATTTTAGGAGGGAATGGATTGAGAATTAGAAGAAGTATTCTATCAATTTTACTTGTATGTAGTATTGTATTTTTAGGTTTCGGTAATTTTGAAGTTTCTGCAAAAGAAGAAAATGTAAAAATTACTGTTATTGAAACATCAGATCTTCACAGTAATCTTTATAGTTTTAGTTATGAAGACAATAAAGAAACTGATAAAGATGGGGTTGCAAGAATAGCAACTTATCTAGAAGAATTGAGAAAAACGGAACCTAATGTAGTTCTTATAGACAATGGCGATACTTATCAAGGATCTATTATGAGTGATGCCGTATTCAATAAGACAGATAAGGTAGTACATCCAGTATCAAAAGTATTAAATGAATTGAAGTATGACGCATTTGTATTTGGAAATCACGAGTTCAACTTCGGTATGGACTTCGTAGAAAGAATTAAAGATGAATTAGAAGTTCCAGCATTGGCTGCAAATGCTATATATAAAGAAAGTGGCGAAACACTTTCTGAACCTTATACAGTAGTTGAAAGAGGCGGAGTAAAAATAGGTATTATAGGAATTACTAATCCTAATGCTCCAAGATGGGATGGAGAGAAAGTTGATTCAATTGACTTTAAGGGCACTAAAGATACAGCAGAAAAGTATGTGAAAATACTTAGAGAAGAAGAAAAAGTTGATGTTGTCATAGTAGCTGCACATCTTGGCTATGAGCCTGAGTACTCTGTAGAAGAAGGACTTGACGGTGCAAAGGCTATCGTTGAAAGCGTTAAGGGAATAGACGCTATATTCTTAGGACATAATCATACTTCTTTCACCATGGATGAAAATGGAATTCTTATAGGAGCACCTAAAAATCTAGGTAGAGATATTGTAAGATTAGACTTTGAATTAGAAAAAACTGATTCAGGTTACAAAATTGTAGACAAAAAGATGGAAATAGTTGAAATGGAAAAATATGCTCCAAATGCAGCACTTAGAGCATTAATCCAAGAAGAACATGATGCTACAATTAACTTTATCCAAGGTTCTGGAGAAGTTATGGAAGGTGTAGAAGCTGGTGGAATATTTGGACAAGCTAAGGCAGATTTCCAACCTAAAAATGAAATCAGAACTATTCCAGAAGGAAAACTTAGAGATACAGCGGTAATCGATTTAATCGGGAAAGTACAATTAGAAGTTTCTGGTGCTGATGTAACTAGTGTTGCATTATTCCAAGATAAATCAGATTTAAAAGCTGGAGATATTAATTATGGATCGCTATTTAATATCTATAAATTTGATAATACTCTTTATACTGTAGAAGTTACAGGTAAAGAATTAGTTGATTATATGGAATGGTCAGTTCAAGCTTATAATCAATTTAAAGAAGGCGATTTAAATATTTCATTTGATGAAGAAGTTCCAGGATACAGATATGATATGTTCAAAGGTATCGATTACAAAGTTGATCTATCTAAACCAGTTGGGGAAAGAATTGTCGATGTTGTATTTAAAGGCGAACCTTTAAAAGATGATCAAGTACTAAAACTTGCAGTTAATAACTATAGATATGCAAGTGGATTGAAAGCTAATAAATTAGTTGAAGCAGTAAGAGATTGGGAATCACCACAAGCTATTAGAGAGTATTTAGCTGAATACATTGAAAAACAAGGTGAAATATCTCCAGAAGTATCAAATAACTGGGAAATCATAGGCGTTAATCTAAATCATGAACTTAGAGATGAGATTATCGATTTAGTAAACGAAGGTTATTTAGCAGTACCTTATTATAAATCTCTTAATATTGCAGATTTAGAAGCTGCAGGCATAATAGTAGATGGGAAAGTAGTTAAACCTGCTGAAAAAGTAGATGAAGTTACTGATGAAATCAAAGCTACTATTAAGGTTAGAGATGGCGAAGAAGCTGTTGAAGTTCCTAAAGTAGAGGAACCAAAAGAAGTAGAAGCAGATTCTTTCTGGCTAGAGATGTTGGCAGCAGTATAAGATTTAATATAAAAACTGGCGTATTTATTATGCCAGTTTTTTTACGCTTATTTTTAAATAGTAACTTTTTAAATTAAGACGATATCAAATTAATAGATGAATATTATCTATGAAATCATAGCTTAAAATCAAAGTTATAGAATTAATTGTTCAAAAACTCTATTGACAAAACAGTTAATTGATAGTAATATTCAATTGATAATATTTATCATTTGAGCGGTTACTCGATTTGTATTTTAACTTTTGAAGTGTTTGTTATGTATGTAAGGAGGAGGAATAACGGTTTTTGTGGTAAAAATACAAGATTAATAATTGATTGATGTTGGTAAAAAATAGAAATTATTGCTTATATTAAGCTTACATAAGGAGAGAACGATGAAGAATTATAAAATATTTAGAATAACTGTTTTGATGGCAGTCTTTGCATTGGTATTTACGGGGTGTACAAAATCTAATGAGAATAAAGTAGAAGAAAAAGAGACTACAGAAGTTGTTGAAGCAGAAAACACTGAAACTGAAAATGTAGAGAATAATTTTGTAGAGATTACAGATGCTCATGGAACTATAAGTGTTCCAATAAACCCAAAAAATGTTGTTGCACTTGATAATAGAACTTTTGAAACGCTTTCAGATTGGGGGATTGAATTAGCAGCAGTACCTAAAGCGGTAATGCCAGATGACTCACCATATGTGGCTGATGAGTCAGTTGAAGACATAGGGGATCACAGTGAACCTAATCTTGAAATAATAGCAGCTGTTGAGCCGGAGCTTGTAATAGTGGGTCAAAGATTTGCAAAATACTATGAAGATATTAAAGCATTAGTCCCAAATGCAGCAGTAATTGATGTTAATTTAGATGTATCTGGCGAAAATGGACCTGCTGGGGAAAATTTAATAAATGGTCTTAAAAATTCAACTGTTGTATTGGGACAAATTTTTGATAAGAACGAAGAAGCCGAAAAGCTAATAGCTGAGTTTGACAATTCAATTGAAACCGCTAAAGCTGTTTACAATAATGAAGATACTATTATGAGTATAGTAGTATCTGGAGGTAATATAGGTTTTTCAGCACCTACATCAGGTCGTGTATGGGGACCAATGTATGAAATCTTTGATTGGAAATCATCTCTAGTAGTTGAAGGTTCGACTTCAGATCATAAAGGCGATGATATATCAGTAGAAGCAATAGCGCAAAGTAATCCAGATTGGATATTTGTTTTAGATAGAGACGCAGCAGTATCATCATCAGAAGATTCAGTTCCTGCTAAAGACGTAATCGAAAATTCACCGGCATTAAAGAATACGACGGCAGTTACAAAAGAACAAATCGTGTATGCACCTAATGATACTTACACGAATGAATCAATTCAAACGTATATTGAACTGTTTGAAAATATTGCAGATGCGCTAGGGAAGTAAGAGGAAAGGGTTTGATATCTTGCTTAAAAATATAACGCAAACAAACACCGGGGCTGAGAAATCTCAGCCCCAATTTAATAAAAAGATATGGTCAAAGCATTTTTTAATAGCTATTGGAATAGTTGTTATCTTAGGTCTAATATCTCTATTTACAGGAGTGTATGACATTAGAGGACAAGAAGATGGAATGGAAATGTTTTTTATTACTAGAGTTCCAAGAACTATTGCATTGATGTTAACCGGTGCAGCTATGTCAATGGCTGGATTAGTTACTCAATTGATTACACAAAATCGCCTAGTAGAACCTACTACTACTGGAACTATTGAGTGGGCAGGATTAGGCTTACTATTTGTTTACTTGATATTTCCGGCACCGAGTTTAGTTCTTAGGATGACAGGTGCAATTATATTTTCATTCGTTGGAACTATGATCTTCTTTCTATTTCTAAGAAAAGTTAAGCTTAGATCTTCACTTATAGTTCCCATCATTGGAATGATGTTAGGTGCAGTAATATCTGCTATTTCAACTTTTTTAGGATTAGTTTTCAATATGACTCAGAATATAGAAACCTGGTTTGTAGGATCGTTTGCTCCAGTTCAAGCAGGCAGATATGAATATCTATGGCTAATAGTATCATAACATTTTTTATTTTTATATACGCAGATAGATTGACTTTAGCAGGATTAGGAGAAGATGTGGCCACAAGCTTAGGAGCCAATTATGATAAGATTGTACTCTTGGGAACGGGACTTATTTCTTTCGCAGTAGGTATAGTCTCAGCTGTAATAGGTAATTTACCCTTTCTAGGGCTAATAGTGCCAAATATTGTTTCCCTATATAGAGGAGATGATTTAAGAAGTAATTTGCCTTGGGTTTGTGTATTGGGGATGGGAATTATCACTGCTAGTGATATCGTATCAAGAACACTTATTATGCCATTTGAAGTTCCTGTTTCATTAATACTAGGAACCATTGGTTCAATAGCTTTTATTATAATTTTATTGAAACAACGGAGGATGGGATGAATAAAACTATGGAAATATATGAATATAGTAAAGAGTTAGACTTAAGAGAAAATAAGACAAAGAGAACTGCTAAAGCCTTTAGATCAGGAAAAGAAGAGAAGAGATATTGGATTATACTCATAACGCTAATTGCTTTTGGGGCACTTTTCTCATACGGACTTTTGGTATACAACAATCCTGTTCCAATAGATTCTCCATCATTTATACCGGTAGTTAAAAGGCGATTAGTTGCACTTGGTGCAATGTTTATAGCTGCAATTTGTCAAAGCTTAGCTACAGTAGCATTTCAATCTAGTACTAATAATAGAATATTGACTCTTTCACTTTTAGGATTTGAAGCTCTTTATTCTACAATTAAAACGAGTGTAATTTTCTTTGGTGGAACTACTGCATTAATAGATTTTGATGGAGTTGGAGCATTTATATTCCAAGTTTCAGCTATGGTTTTGATGTGTTTAGTTCTATATGGCTGGCTACTGTCTGGGAAGTATGGGAATCTTCAATTTATGCTTTTAATAGGAGTTATAATTGGAACAGGGCTTAAATCGATATCTTCTTTTATGAGAAGAATTCTTACACCATCAGAATTTGATGTGCTAAGAGCCAGACTATTTGGTTCAGTAAACAATGCAGATGTAAAGTTTTTCCCCATAGCAATACCTATCGTAATAATTGTAGCCATATTATTACTTGCGTATTCTAAAAAACTAAATGTGCTTTCACTAGGAAAGGATGTAAGTACTGCTTTAGGAGTAAATCATCAGTTTGGAGTAATTTACACTTTGGTGTTAGTTTCAATATTAATGTCCATAACTACAGCATTGATTGGTCCATTGACCTTCTATGGGTTTTTAGTTGCTACCATAAGTTATCAAGCCGCTCCTACCTACGATCATAGATATATTTTTCCGATGGCACTTGCAATAGGCTTTTTGGTGATTACAGGAGCATATTTTTTAATGAATCATGTTTTTAGCGCTTTGGGAGTAGTTTCAGTATTAATAGAACTATTGGGTGGAATAACGTTTTTAATTGTAATATTAAGGAAGGGAACACTATGATAAGTATTAGTAATGCTAGGAAAAGTTATACTAGTGAAGTTAATATAGGACCGTTAAATATAGAGATACCTAAAGCTGGTATTACTTCAATTATTGGACCAAATGGTGCCGGAAAATCAACGACATTATTGATGATAGGAAGGCTTTTAAATATGGATGAAGGGCAGATAAATGTTGCCAATATGGATGTTTCTGAATCTAAGTCTGAAGATTTAGCTAAAGTAATGACTATTTTGAGACAAGAAAACCATTTTGTTACTAGACTTACTGTAAGACAATTAGTTGGGTTTGGACGTTTTCCTTACTCAAAAGGAAGACTGACCAATGAAGATGAAAGAATTATATCAAAATATATAGATTTTTTTGAATTATCAGACCTAGAAGACCGTTATTTAGATGAACTATCTGGTGGACAAAGGCAGAGGGCATATGTAGCAATGGTTTTAAGTCAAGAGACAGAGTATGTTTTGCTAGATGAACCATTAAATAATTTAGATGTGGCTCGTTCAGTAAAGATGATGGAACATTTAAGGCATGCTGCCGATGAATTTGGAATCACAATATTGACTGTAATGCATGATATAAATTTTGCAGCGAAGTATTCTGATAGAATCTGTGCTATGAAAGATGGGAAAATATCTGCATTTGGTAAGATAAAAGAGATAATGAATCCTAAGTTATTGACAGATATTTTTGAAACGGATATTGAAATAATCGATGGACCATACGGACCGCTAGCTATTTATTAATTTTCATCAATTCTAATAGTCACTTCATTATGATATAATTTCATTATTATAGTAATGGATACAGGAGTGATTATTTTGAATATATTAGTAAGTGCGTGTCTATTGGGCATAAATTGCAGATATGACGGAAAAGACAATAAAGTAGAAGAAATACTGAGTATTTTGGAGAAACACAATATCATCCCTATTTGCCCTGAACAGTTAGGAGGGCTTACGACTCCAAGGGAACCTTCTGAAATTGTAAATGGCAAAGTAATGAGTAAGAGCGGTGTAGATGTAAATGAAGAGTTTGAAAAAGGTGCAGAAGAAGCGCTAAAGCTATCCAAAATGTTCAATAGTAGTATTGCTATACTAAAAGCTAGAAGTCCTTCATGCGGCAGTATTCAGGTATATGACGGCAATTTTAACGGAAGTCTCATAGACGGAGAAGGAGTTACAGCTAGACTTTTCAGAGAAAATGGAATAGAAATATTCGATGAAGAACATTTAGACGAATTGAGAATATTATTAGAAAAAGAATAAAAATAGCCTTAATTAGATTTCAATTCTAAATTAAGGCTATTTCATATTATATAATTAATTCATGGACCAAATAAGAGCGTTAAATATTGGTATTGTAAGAAATATTATCCAAGTGATATCCCATCTATCTGTAAAAAAGCTTAATAGTAAGTAAACCATAGTAATGAATACATTATAGGGGAAAAACTGAAAGAATCGTCTAAGTCGGAAATTAGATGTTTTTATAGGATTATCATCCCCTTTATCTGTATTATTCTGAGAATTTCCACTGTCTATATTAGCTTTTAACTCAGTATTCTCATAATCATAAGTATTTATTCCCAACATTTCGTCTATTGAAATGGAATAGAGTCTTGATAGAGCGATTAAATTATTGGAATCAGGTAGTGATTCTCCACGTTCCCATTTAGAAACTGCTTGTCTACTTACACCAATTTTTTCTGCCAATTCCTCTTGAGAGTATCTTTTGGATTTCCTGTAGTATAAAAGTTTTTCTGCTATGTCATTATTCATAATGATGACCTCCTATTAACTATAAGTATAGTGGAGAAGAGGTATAAAATCTATACACTCTAATATGAAAAAGAGCAACTATAGGTTGCAAATGAGTGTAACACTCTATTTAGTACAAAAATGCTCCAGATAAATAAATGACAAATAATTGAAAAAAGTTATCATTTGATATTGATATTTACTATCAATTGTGTTAATATTTAATTACTAAAAGATTAACTGTATTTTGATTAGTTAATTTTATAATAATGATTGGGGTGATTGTAGTGATGCCATTAGCTTTTGCAAAAACAAATGAAGATGTCACTATTGCTAAAATAAAAGGGAAAGATGATTTAGTATGTCATCTTGAAAATTTAGGATTTATAAAAGATGCCAAGATTTCGGTAGTTTCTGAATCAGGTGGAAATTTAATAGTTAGAGTTCATGATGGTAGAATAGCTATTAGTAAATCTATGGCTAATAAGATATTTGTATCGGAGGGCATGAATGGAAACATTAGATAATGTAGAAATTGGTCAATCCGTGATAGTGAAATCTATAAAAGGTGAGAGACCCGTAAAAAGACGTATCATGGATATGGGTATTATTAAAGGAGCAGAAGTATATATTAGAAAAATTGCGCCTTTAGGAGACCCTATAGAATTAACAGTAAGAGGCTATGAACTTTCTATTAGGAAAAGCGACGCTTCCAATATTGAAGTTGAAGTAATTAGAGGTGAAGCATAATGAAGATAGCATTGGTCGGTAATCCGAACTCAGGTAAAACCACACTATTTAATGCATTGACCGGATCTGCGCAACACGTAGGTAACTGGCCAGGAGTTACAGTAGAGAAAAAAGAAGGAAAACTTAAAAAACATAAAGATATTGATATAGTTGATTTACCAGGGATATATTCTCTATCCCCATATACTCTTGAAGAAGTCATAACTAGAGATTACATAATAGATGAAAAACCAGAACTTATAATTAATATAGTAGATGCTTCAAATTTAGAGAGAAACTTATACTTAAGCACACAAGTTTTAGAGATGGGAACACCAGTAATAATCGCGTTAAATATGATGGACGTAGTGAAAAAATCTGGAGATACCATTGATATGGATAAGCTTTCAATAGCTTTGCAAGTACCGATAGTTCCGATTTCAGCAGTCAGAGAAGAAGGAATTAATGAATTAGTAAAAATTTCCTTAGACTATATAGAAAAGAATAGTGAACTACAACCTCAAGTAATGTTTGATGAAGAAGTTGAGACAGTACTTGATTCTATTATGCTAAAATTAGATGATTCTTTAGGAGTTCAAAAGAGATATTTTGCAATTAAGATATTTGAACGAGATGAAAAGGTATTAGAGAAATTAAATTATACTATTAGCCCAGAAGTTGAAAAGATGATTGCAGATTTTGAAGAAAGGGAAGATGATGATTCAGAGTCTATAATTACCACTGAGCGATATGGGTTTATCATAAGAAAATTACAAGGTATTCATACTAAGAAACACCAATCAGAAATGACTACCTCTGACAAGATAGACAAAGTTATTACGAACAAGTACTTAGCATTACCAATATTTTTCCTAATAATGTGGGGAATATATTATTTAGCAGTAACACTAGGACAAGAAACACAAGATATAACTGAAGGTCTTATAGGTAATTTGGGAGGAGCAGTAGGTGCTTTTCTAGAAAATGCAGGCGCAGGAGAAATGGCTGTAAGTATTGTTGTTGATGGTATAATCAACAGTATCGGCTCTATTTTTATTTACGTACCACAACTTATGATACTGTTCTTCTTACTTTCAATTCTTGAAGATAGCGGATATATGGCTAGGGTTGCGTTTATAATGGATAGGATTTTCAGAAAATTCGGTCTATCAGGAAAGAGCTTTATTCCTATGCTAATAGGTACAGGTTGTTCAATTCCTGGAATAATGGCTTCAAGAACCATAGAAAACAGAAGAGATAGGGATATGACTATTCTTCTAACTCCATTTATTCCATGTAGTGCAAAGATGCCGGTGTTTGGTATGTTTATTGCGATGATGTTCAGTGATGCAACTTGGATAGGACCAACTATTTATATTATCGCTATAGGTATGATAATAGTTTCAGGTATAGTACTAAAGAAAACTAAGAGATTTAAAGGAGATCCAGCACCTTTTGTAATGGAACTTCCAACTTATAAAGTACCTAGACTTAAAGGTCTAATAATCCATATGTGGGAAAAGGCAAAGAGCTTTATAAAGAAAGCGGGTACTATTATTTTCGTAACAGTTCTTGCTATTTGGGTATTACAGAACTTTGATTTCCAATTTAATTATCTTGCTGGAGAAAACATTGATGATTCAATGCTTGCTTCAGTAGGTAATGCAGTTAGATGGATATTTGTTCCACTTGGCTTTGGAGACAGTTGGGCGGCTCCGGCAGCAACTCTTGCTGGAATGCTTGCAAAAGAAGTTTCTGTTGCGACATTTGCCTCAATAGGTCAAGTTATGCCAATAGAATTCTCTCAAGTTAGTGCATTTTCATTTATGATTTTCACAGTATTTGCAGCACCATGTTTTGCAGCAATAGGAGCTATGAAGAGAGAATATGGAAACTGGAGAGACTTAGGCTTTGCACTGGCTTTCCAAACAGGACTAGCATATGTATTTGCATTTTTAGTAAATACTATTGGAAATCTCGTATTCAAAGGAACTTCAATAGTTCAAAAAGTTCCACTAGATTACACCATTATGGAAGAAGTAAGTGAAAGCGTAGACATTTCACTCGGTGGAAATGTAGTAGTATATGCATTTTTAGGTATAATAGTAGCGTCTATGATCTATATGCTATTTTACTCAATTAGACAAAAGGCAAAACAAAACTAATTGTCTACAATGAATAGAAGGTGATTAAATGGCTGATATACTAATATTTGGAATTATCGGCGTAGGACTTGTACTTTCACTAGTTCACATTAGAAAGCAAAAAAAATCTGGTGGTGGATGTGCAGGATGCAGTGGTTGTGGTTCTATGAATGACAATTTCACTTGTGATATGTACAAAGAAATAGATAAGTAATATTGAAGAGTAACTGAAAAGTTACTCTTTTTATATGATTTTTTATGTTATAATAAACGAGATAAAGCAAGTAGATATTGATAATTGTAATGCTTGGAGGAATTAAGTGAGCGACTTATTAAGAATAATAGATATGGTTTTTACAGAAGAAGTATATAAATGTGTATTGAGCAAACCTTCTAATAAGGATATTGAATACAGAAAAATTAATATAGATTATATAGATGGAGTGTACCATCTAGCAAAATACACTGACACCCAAGTCTTTCATGAGAATTTGAGTTTTAAAGCTACTAAAGAGTTTATTGAAACCGTACTGGGACAAGAGTATAAGAACTTTAACTCATGGACAGATGAAGTTGAAAATAGTGTGCAAATAAGTAAAAAGGGTAAAATACTCCATAAAACTAAATCTGTTCTTTCAAAAACTGCTCCTAAAATTAAAGATTCCCATAATAGAGAGAAGAACTATATATTAAAAAGTGAAGATAAAATAGCTCCACTTGTAGATATGGGAGTAATAACGAAAGATGGAAAAATTGTTAATTCCATGTATGACAAATATAAACAGATTAACAGATTTATTGAAATAATAGATGATGAAGTTAAGAAAATAGACAAAGACGAGCTTACTATCTTAGATTTTGGTTGTGGTAAATCCTATTTGACCTTTATACTGTATTACTATTTCACAGAAATAAGGAATGTAAAAGTCAAAATGATAGGACTGGATTTAAAGAGCGATGTCATAGAAAAATGTAGTATTGCAGCGGAAAAATATGGATATGATAATTTGAAGTTTAAAGTTGGAGACATAAGTAATTATGAGTTCAATGGTAAAGTAGATATGGTGATTACATTACATGCCTGTGATACTGCAACGGATTATGCACTTTTCAATGCTATATCTTGGGATGCAGATATGATTTTTTCAGTTCCTTGTTGTCAGCATGAAGTAAATGAACAAATTAAAAGCGATAACTTTGCAATACTTACTAGATATGGTATCGTGAAAGAAAGATTTTCAGCACTGGTCACAGATTCAATAAGGGCAAATTTACTAGAGGCTTGTGGATACAGAACTCAGATGATAGAGTTTATTGACTTTGATCATACGCCCAAAAATATTATGATAAGAGCTATTAAGAAATCTAATATTGACAAAGCTGATAGATTGAGGGAAGTAGAGTCTATTATGGGAGAATTCAATATAAGTCAAACATTATATAGTCTATTGAAAGAAGCAAAGTATATATAAATTAACCTAAGAGAGACTGAGAGACCTAGTGAGTGGTCCTCAGTCTCTTTTTTTCGTAAGTAAAGACAAATCCAAAATCAAGAACTAAATGGTCGTATATGTTCTATGCTTATATGTTTTAATCAATAAGTGAATATAAAAATAAAGCAAGGCGATAGCCTTGCTCTATAAATGTTTCATACTGTATTCTATTTTGTTTGCTAGTTTTTTGAATATTAGCACTGTTAGTGCTCCTGCTATAAATAAATTAATCCCGATGACTGAAAAGAATGGAAGAATAAATAGAAGTGGTATGTTTATCGCAAAGAGTATTAACATATAAAGTAATAGGACTCCCATTGATATTAAAGCATTCAAATTTTGCTTCATTGCTTCTTCAGGGCTCTTCCAATTAAGCTTTGGTCTAGATATATCGATATACAAGAATAATCCGGTAGGAGGGATTGTAAGAGCTAAGGATAAAATGAATATAACTATATTATCTAAGATGCTTAAACTAGTGATAAAGTTTGCTACTATGATCATTATCAAGCATCCTATCCCACTGATAAATATTGCAGCTAATGCTCTACCGATACCTTGGTCTATTCCATGTATTGGCAGCAGCTTTTGAATCCAAAAATTCTTTCCTTCCCTAGAGAAGCTAGTTGAGCCGATATTTCCTACATTTAAGAAAAGTGAAATCAGGCACAATCCCAATATTATAAATGAACGGTCTATATTATAAACATTTAGCATACTTACTAAACCATCATCAATAGTTACTGTAAATAACAATATTATCGGCATTATGACTACTGATCCTAAGGAATTGAATAGGTAAATAGGACTTCTAAATAGAGTTTTAAGCTCTTTTTCAAATATTGCAATATATGGTTTTTTTATATTTGTATGCAATGTTACTTCTTTAGAGCTTAGTTTAGCTTTAGTTTTAGTCTTGCCTTCAATGAATCCGTTCAGATATATTTTTTGTGATAATAGGAGTATTATTGCAAAACCTAGTATGGAAAATCCCGTAAGTAAAAGTCCATTAATCAATGATGACGAACCAAAGAGAAAATTTGCAGCCATCATTCCCAGTGGAAATAAAGCTCCTATATTATCGGACATTCCATCCATTTGAACTATGATATAATTCATAACCTCGGCTTCACTAATATTGTTTTCAATCGCCATATTCGTGAATTTTTGCATCCCAAATGTTAGCATTAAACTGATGATTAGCACTAATAACAGTCCGAATCCTCTCACTAAGTCTTTTTTCTTACTTAGATTAGTCACTCTCATAAATATCATCATCAATATAGAGCTTATGGTCAGTGGTACAACAGGTACGATTCCAATTACGAACAATCCTTTTATATAATATAGTAGTCCCAATGAGTTTTTTACTCCATGTACTAGTACAAAAGGAAGTAAAATTCCACACGAGAATAGTAATTCTCTAAAGTACAGTGAAAAAAATTTTGAACCTAGTATTTCAAAAGGCTTTAATGGAAGTGGAATAAGCACTTCAATGTCCGTCATAAAATAGTACTTATTAAGGACGGTTGGAATGGAAAATATAAATATTACTATTTGTGCCATAATCACTCCTACTAGTAGAAAGAGAGTTTCATGATTGATTATAGACATTAGTTCATAACTAGACCAAATTCCTAAAGCGCCCATGATGTAAACTGGTCCTAAGGAAATTAATAAGATAAATGCTATACCTAATCCTTTTAAATATCTGTTTTTGTCTGTGCTATTTTTGTATGAAATAGAATTTTTTAATTGCAAGTAGTCTATTTTTAGTAAGCTCAATATATTAGTCATTTTCAGTCAACTCCAAGAATATGTTCTCCAAGGTTTTTTCGCTTTGCACTCCTTCTTTAAACTCTTCAATAGTACCGATTTTAATAATTTTCCCCTTTGAAATAATCCCAATTTTGTCACATAGATTTTCGGCAACTTCAAGTATATGTGTGGAGAAGAAAACTATTTTTCCTTCTCTTGCCCTTTCTTTCATCAATTCTTTTAGATTAAAGGATGATTTTGGATCAAGTCCTACCATGGGCTCATCTAATATCAGGAGATATGGATCTTGGATAAGTGCAGCACTAAGAACGATTTTTTGTCTCATTCCATGGCTATATTCCTCAATCAACTTATCTAAATCATCATAGATATTAAATAATTTAGTGTATTTTTCAATTCTAAGCTTTCTTGTTTCGGAGTCAATTTTGTAAATGTCAGATATAAAGTTTAAGTATTCGATACCCTTTAGTTTAGTGTATACTTCTGGTTGGTCCGGAACGTATGCGACTAGTTTTTTAGCTTCAAGTGAATCTGTCCAAATATTTACTCCGTCTATATAAATATTCCCATGATCGGGTTTCAATAGTCCGACAATCATCTTAATGGAAGTAGTCTTGCCGGCGCCATTAGGGCCTATGAAGCCGAAGATATTTCCCCCTTCTACCTCTAGATTGAAATTATCTACTGCTGTAACTCCATTTGCATAAGTTTTGGAAATTCTGTCAATTGTTAACATTTTATACCTCCATTAGAATTGCAATGAAAGCACCGATTAGGGACACTACTAAAACTATATATATAGCCATTCCTAAAGGTCTTCCTGCATTTATTGTCCAACCAACTCCTACTCTTTTTTCAAGAAATAGTGCTGGGTCATCTTTATTGTAATAAATAGTGTTTCCAAGTTTCCAATATTTATCATCATCAAGTAGATAATTATCACTTAATTCTTCATCTACATTTATTATTATTCTTTCTCCACCTTGACCTAGTTTTTTATATAGATAAATACTAAAACCAACTGCTCCCAATGTAATCACTAAAAGAATAGTTGAAAGGATAGGTGAGTTATCAATTATTCCAAGAACTGCTAAATTCAAAAAAGTGAAAATAATTTGTATTATTACCAATGTCCAATACATAAAACTGCTCCAAGCACTTTTAAATATTCTATTCTTTTCAATTGAAATTTCACGATTTTTTTCATCTATTTCGTGTCTAGATTTTACTATTGAATAATAGCTAAAGTAAATTACTACGATCATAAATAATTGTGTCGCTGGAAGTCCAAAGGCTGTAATGAGAGTTTTTGTTGCATAACTATCAACATTTCCTGCAAAATCCCAGTGAGTAGGAATACTATCAGGAAGTTGAGGATACATATATGAGGTTATTAGAACATTTACTATAAATATTAAAAATGGAATAGTAGCCCATTTAAAGATATTTGGTATATTTTCTTTTTCACTGATCAGATTAGTGCTAACAATTCGTTTATTCTTTGAAAACTCAATCCAATTTTCAGTTTCTTTTAATAGTTTAACCTCTTTATTGTATTTCAAATATATTAGAAACATTGCTACTAAATATATAAATGGAAGTGCTAAAATAAATGATATAGAGTCATAAAAGAAGTAAATAAGAATTACTCCAATTATCAGTAGTGGAATTCCAATTACTAAAGTAGTGATTTGATATCTTCGTTTAATATTCAATATCTGTTCGTCTAACAATTTTGTAGCAGGTATTTTAACTCCTAAGAAGATGTTTTTCCTACTAATATTAGGGATTAAGTATTGAATGTATACTATTGAACCAAGGGTTGCGAAATATATCAAACTTAAGTATATTCTTTCACTCATTATTATTACCTCCTTCATATTGATTATAGTACTCGGTACAGATTCTTATAAAGTCGTCGCTGTTAACTCCTTTATTCTTAGAGTCGGCAATTATGAATTTAAGTTCTTCAGATAGTTTTTTATTAAATTGCCTTTTGTCTATTACAAACTGTTCATTTACCACAGCTCCCACTCTTCTGTCTACCGTCAGATATCCTTCTTCTTTTAATAGATTATATGTCTTATTTACGGTATGAAGATTTATTCCCAGTTCTTCTCCTAATTGGCGAACTGATGGAAGTTTACTGCCTCTTTCTATTTGACCATTGGCGATTCCAATAATAATTTGTCTTTGTAATTGTTCGTATATTGGTATTTCTGAATCAAATTCAATCTCTAAAAACATAATATCACCACCTGTTATACTTATTATATAACACACATAACAAACTGGCAATAAAAAAGCACGATATTTTTCAATCGTGCTTATGATTTGTCTATTAAGTTTTTTATGAAAACACCAATTATCGTTGAAAATCTCTGTATATTTGTGATATATGCGAAGTCGTTTCCATAAATCAATTTTTCATTTTCCAAATCTTCTTCCAATCCAGTAAAGACTCCTAAAACAGAAACACCACTTAGTTTTGTTTGAAGTATTTCTTTTGCAGTATCCTTGATGGCTATATTATCTTGATAATTGCTACCCTCAATTCTATATCCACCAACTATTCCCAATTCAATTTTGTCATTAGGCTTTCCATCGCTTAAAACAATCAGTATTTTGTTTTCGGCAGTTATTTTTTTCATCGTGTGATTAATGTATTTTATAGCTAAACCATCTCTATTACTGCCAGAAGCATAGTACTCAAAGATATTCATGTTTTTATCTTTAGAATCATCATAGTCTCTGTATTCCTTTAAAATTAAATGGTTAAAGAGATTGCTAAATCCCATAACTCTCGTGGGTATATTAAGACCTACTAAGGCTTCGGCAATTATAAATGCTTGTATTGCCACTTCTGATTGTCTGTTCTCTTGTGAGGCACTGGAGTCCAGTAATATATCAAATGCAAGCGTTCCATATTCGTCTTTATAGTTTTTCTTAAAGATGTTTTCATCACCAAGTTTATTGTATCTCCATATTTTTCCTGGTATTATTTGTCCACTATTAGCTATTTTTTCTTGATAGTCCAAATCCTGAATGATATTTTTTTGAATGATTTCCTTTAGTTGAATTATAGAACGTCTGTATTTTAGTTGTTCTTCTTCGAATTTGGCGCAGTTTTTCTCATACTGGAGCTTTACTAAGTTTTGATAGTATCTTGAATCAAGATCGTTGTTAAAATCCCCTTTTGTTAAATGGATTTTTATATCTTTGTGAATTCCAGTTGAGATTTCTCTTTCGATTTTATCTAACTCATTGTCATTTAAAACCGATACCCCAAAGTGTTTTTCTACTATTGAGTTGATTTCAATGTCATTTGGAGTGCTAAGTCGTGGAATGATACCACTTTCAATGGAACCATCAATTTCCTCGTAATCACTTAAATCAGTAAATTCTGCAGATTGAATCGTATACTTTTCCAAGTCTTCAATATCGCCTTGATATTTGTTTTCCATAGGTTTAGAATCAGATTTTAAAAAATTCTCAATCTGTTTCTTTCGGCTGTTTTTCTTACTTTCATCTTTAGGTTTTTCATCAATAGCCTCATTATCAAAATTCAAGTTTTTATTGACGTAAAAGTACTTGTTATAAATACTATCCAATAATTCAATGATTTCGACAGAGTCTTTGATATCTTGAGCACTTCTAATTTCCGAAACCATATCATACACTTGGATATTGGTTTTTGGAAATACTCCTGACTCCAGCAGATAGTATGAATACTCAATCTCTTGAGTTATATTTTTAGGCTTTCTAAACTGATATTTATCAGTAAAATACCTATTTACGTATTTCTCATAGGTCTTTAAACCAGGTCTTTTTGTGAACAATTCATTTTTCAGCGAAGACTCCAGAACTAATTCAGCAATTTTTACTAATTCGTCCCTATTGCTTTGCTTTAGACTAATGGAGTGTATATACCTCAATATTCCGGATAGATTTAGTTTTTGATAACCAAATCCAAGAATGGCACTTTTATAAAAAATGACGTTATCATCTTGATAGATCTCAAAGAAGTCGAGATTTGGAATAAAAGAATAGTTTTCAGCTACAGTCCAAACTAAATTACAGGCTCTTAAGTTTTCCCCTGTCAAACATATCACCTATCTTTCAAATAAATCTTCAGATTTTAGTTTTGGAGAGAAAAGCGTCTTTATAACATCTCCAACTATTTCTTTTTCATAGGCATCAAAACTCTTATCAACTATCCCCATATCTAGAGAATCATATATAGAGAGTCCCTTTTTCATAGAACCGATACTTGCAAAAAGTCCTCTTAAGTCAACAGATTTAGATGATATTTCAGAATTTAAAGACTTACTTTGCAAGTCTAAAAACAATTTTGTAAACAGGTCTACATACTCTGTTTTCAATGTGAAATTCTCAGTGAGGATCGTCTTCAAGTCATTTTCCACAATAGTTGGTACATCTACTATCATAAATCTAGAAACTAATGCCTCATTTAATTCTCGAGTTCCTATATATCCATAATTCATAGTACCGATGAATCTAGTAGCTTCATGTAAATCCAATTTATCATAACCAGGTACATCTAATACTCTTCTGAAATCTAGAGCAGAATAAACTACGGAAAGGGATTCGTTTTTAGCCATATTTATTTCATCAAAGACTGCAAAGCCACCATATTCTGCTGCTTGATAAACGGGTCCTTTTTTAAGGACGACTTCGTTATTTCTAAAAGTGTCTGATCCTATTAAGCTACTGCTATCAGAGCTTACATTGAGAGATATAGTCCATAGCGGTCTTCCAAAAAGTGCAGCCAAATTTTCGCTCAACACGTTTTTACCAGTGGCTTTTGGACCAGATAGTAATATGTGATTACCATCTAGTATGGCTGAAATTGCTTTTTCCCAAGTTTTTGCTCCATAGTATTTATATTTTAAAATAGGCACTCTATTTTCAATGGAAGTATCTAAATCGTAAAAGTCTTTGAATTTTTTAACTTCATCAAGTAGTTTTTCAGAAACTCCTTGATTTAATAGGAATGTGTTTAAATCGTTATTTATCAATTCAATTCTCCTTATCTATTTTTATAATGTGTATTTTACTTTATTCCCATTTAAAGCATAATTAAGCGAGAATCACAATTAATATTTAATTTGCACTGGCTTAGACATCTCTTAGAAATGGAATGTTATTATGAATATAATATAAAAATAGGAGGAGTTAAGATGAAAAGGAAAGTAATAATTGGATCGACATTTTTATTTATCATATCCACATTGTCCTATAAAGCTTTAAGTACAGTGAGAGGTAATTTTAACTATAGCATAAATACATCTAATTTTTAATAAATGGTAAATAATATTCAAAAAAGTCTTGACTTTATAAAAAAGTGGTCGTATAATAAACAAAAGCTGAGAAGAGATTAGTAAATAAAAAGTTTTAGTTTATAGAGAGTACTCGTTTGGTGGAAGGGTATAGCGACTATTATTGAAATAAAGGCTCTGAGCTTTATATAGGATGATTTCTGATTATATAACGGAATGCTTGCACGTTAAAGCGAGACAGGTATGATAGTACCTTGTGAGGTGTATATTGCAAAGTATACATAAAATTGGGTGGTAACACGAATATTTAACTTTCGTCCCAAGTTCTAAGGAACTTGTGTCGGGAGTTTTTTTATTTTCAGAAACATAACAATAATTAGGAGGAAGAAAAATGTTTAGAAGAAGAAATTATTTACTTATTGCAGTAGTACTAGTACTGAGTTTAGCACTGGTAGGTTGTGGGAAAAAAGAAACTGCTGATAGTGGAAATGTAAGCGAGCCAGTAGCAGAAGACAATGTATTAAGAGTAGGTATGGAATGTGGATATGCTCCTTATAACTGGACTCAATCTGACGATTCAAATGGAGCAGTTCCAATTGAAGGTGGCAATGAATATGCAGGTGGATACGATGTTGAAATAGCAAAAAAAGTAGCTGAAGCACTAGGAAAAGAACTTTTAATTGTTAAAATCGATTGGGATGGACTTTCACCAGCTGTACAATCGGATAAAATAGATCTTATAATGGCAGGCATGAGTCCAACTGCTGATAGAAAAGAACAAATCGACTTTACAACTCCTTACTGGGTGAGTGAATATGTAATGATAGTACAAGGCGATTCAGAGTATGCTAATGCAACAACATTAGAAGACTTTGCTGGAGCTAAAATCACTGGTCAATTAAACACTGTTCACTATGATATTATAGATCAAATAGAAGGTGTAATAAAAGAAGACGCTAGAGAAGATTTTCCACAAATGAGAGTTGCACTTCAAAGTGGTGTAATTGACGGATATGTTGGAGAAATGCCTGAAGCTGATTCTGTTGCAATCGCAATGCCGGAATTTGCATCAATCCGTTTTGCTGAAGGAAATGGATTTGTAGTATATGACAATGAAAATACTATTGCGGCAGGAGTTAAAAAAGGCTCGGATTTAACTGATAAAATCAGTGAAGTATTCGATACATTAACTGAAGAAGATAGACAAGCTATAATGGATGAAGCAATTGAAAATCAGCCAGTAGCTAATTAAGAAGGGGTATTATGGAAAAGGCAATACAAATTTTTCAAGATAATTCACAGATGTTCCTAGATGGAACTATAAAGACATTACAGATATCAATATTAGGTACATTAATAGGATTGTTAATCGGTCTTATTGTGGCTTCAATTAAAACCATACCTAAACAAAAAGGTATAAAAGGGGTAATACACAAAATTGTTGTGATGTTACTAGATTTATATATTCTTATTTTTAGGGGAACACCAATGATGGTTCAGGCAGTATTGATATTTTATGGTATTCCATATTTGTATGGAGTTTCTACAGATGTTAATATTACAGCATTTTTGATTGTATCTATAAATACAGGTGCATATATGTCAGAAGTTGTTAGAGGTGGTATTATAGGAATTGATAAGGGTCAGTTTGAAGCTGCATATGCCAGTGGAATGACCCATATTCAAACTATGATTTATGTAATAGGACCTCAAGCCATTAGAAATATTCTTCCAGCAACAGGAAATGAGTTCGTAATCAATATAAAAGATACTTCTGTACTAAATGTTATTGGTTATAATGAGCTATTTAGAGTTACTAAGACTATTTCTGGGAGCAGTTTTGATGTATTTAACACTTACATCGTAACTGCAGTAATCTATCTGTTCTTGACTACTGTTATTACTTATATATTGAGACATTTAGAGAAGAAATTTGAAGGTCCAGAAAGTTATCAACTTCAAATGGGCAATCAACATCAAATATGAGGTGTGAAATGGAAAATTTATTAAAAATAGAACAATTAGAAAAAAACTTTGGGACAAATAAAGTACTAAAGGGAATAAATTTATCTGTAAAAAAAGGTGATGTTGTAGCTATTATAGGATCATCAGGTTCAGGTAAAAGCACATTGCTAAGATGTATTAATCAATTGGAAGAACCGACATCTGGAGCCATTTGCTTTAAAGATAAAAACTTGCTAAGTGATGATTCGGATATAAGAATTGCTAGGACAAAAATGGCAATGGTATTTCAATCTTTCAATCTGTACAATAATCTAAATGTCCTTAGAAACTGTACGATTGGACAAGAAAAAGTATTGAAGATATCCAGGGAAGAAGCTGAAGCTACAGCAAAGGCAAATCTTGAAAAAGTTGGAATGCTTCAATATATAGACGCAAAGCCATCACAATTGTCAGGTGGTCAAAAACAAAGGGTTGCCATTGCAAGATCGCTTTCGATGAATCCAGAGATGATGCTATTTGATGAACCTACATCTGCTCTTGACCCAGAAATGGTTGGAGAGGTATTAGATGTAATGAAGGACCTTGCAAAAAATGGTATGACTATGATTGAGGTTACACATGAAATGGGTTTTGCCAAAGAAGTTGCCGATGAAATCGTGTTTATGGACCAAGGAGTAGTTGCTGAAATTGGAGCCCCAGAAGACTTTTTCAATAATCCAAAAGAAGAGAGAACGAGAGAGTTCTTAAAGAGAGTACTATAAAATATACCTCTGTTCCAAATGTGGAATAGAGGTTTTTTGTTTGTAAATTTTTCGACAAGTCATTTTATCTCTTGAAATGATTGGGTATTACTAAAGTATCTGAGATAAAGAAAGGAGTGTAGCTTTGAATGTACTATTTGACAAATTTAAGGACACAGCTTCGTCGGTACTGCCGATTACTATTATAGTTGTACTTTTAACCCTATTTGTCGTCCCAGTGGAAAGTGTGTTAGTATATAGATTTATCATAGGTTCAGTAGTGATAATGATAGGACTTTCAATATTTCTTTGGGGTGCAGAATTAGGTATAGGAGAAATTGGAGAGATAATGGGTGGTTTTGTCGCGAAGAGCAATAAAAACTACATAGTTGCTATTATGGGCTTTATATTAGGCTTTATAATAACAATTGCAGAGCCAGATTTAATGATTTTGGCAAATCAAGTTGAACAGGCATCAGGCGGAATAATCAATAGATATACAATACTTATAGTAGTTTCCATAGGTGTTGGAATAATGGTCGCATTAGGTTTTTTTAGAATTTTATACGACTTTAAAATGAATGTTCAATTTACTATTCTTTACGGTATGATAATATTTCTTGCACTTTTCGTATCAGAAGAGTTTTTAGCTATAGCTTTTGATTCATCAGGAGCAACTACTGGAGCCATGACTACACCGTTTTTTCTAGCGTTAGCCTATGGTGTATCAAAATTAAAAGGTAGTGGTACTTCTGAGGAAGACAGTTTTGGAATGGTAGGAATTGCATCTGCAGGACCAATATTTGGTGTAATGCTTATGAGCATTATTTCCGGCGTAAGTAAAATTCAAGGTGAAGCGGAAATAGTAATAAGTGCAGAAGGAATTTTAGGACCATTTTTAGAACAAATTCCTATAATGTTTAAAGATTCAGTGATGGCAGTATTGCCCCTTACAATATTGTTCATTGTCTTTAACAGACTATTTATAAAGATTAAGAGAAGAGATTTAAGGAAGATTTATTTAGGACTAATTTATACATTCATAGGTTTGGTAACTTTTCTAGTGGGAGTTAATGCTGGATTTATGGATTTAGCAAGAGTCATAGGAAGTGAAGTCGCTGCTAAAAGTGGAGTGATGTTAGTTGGACTAGGATTTTTATTGGGTATGGTAGTAGTATTGGCTGAGCCGGCTGTATATGTACTTTCCAAACAGGTTGAAGACGTTACAGGTGGATCTATTTCTAGAAAGATGATACTTACGACACTTTCAATAGGAGTTGCCTGTGCAGTAGGATTATCTATGATTAGAATACTATTTCCAGCAGTGAAATTATGGATGTTCATAATACCTGGGTTTATCATAAGTGTGATTTTAAGCTATAAAGTACCACCAATTTTTGTAGGTATTGCCTTTGACTCGGGAGGAGTGGCATCAGGGCCCATGACGGCAACTTTCATATTGGCACTGTCACAAGGAGCGGCAGAGATGATTCCAACGGCAAATGTTTTGGTAGACGGGTTTGGAGTCATTGCAATGGTAGCCATGACACCGGTATTAGCAATTCATATACTGGGACTTATATATCAAAGGAATTTGGATAAAGGGGGAGAAGCAATTGACCAGATTAATTAAGACAGATGGAAAGATTTTCTTTGGAATAGTCAATTGCGGATTGGCTAGTAAAGTGACTAAAGAAATCGTAAAGATGGATATTGGAAACTGTACTACTTTTTTAGGAAGTGGTAGTGCAAACAATGATTTATTACATTTTTTAGGAATAGATGAAGTTAGAAAAGAAATAATAATGGTATTGGCAAATTCTGAAAACGATGAAAGATTGCATAGATTGGTTAAAGAAAAGTTCAAGTTTAATAAACCTAATACGGGGATTGCCTTTTCAGTACCAATAGAGAGTGTACTTTTGAAGGAAGGTATGAATAGAGATGAGATTCAGCCTAAAGGGAGGGAAAAAATGGACTACAAAGCCATATTTACAATAGTTGAAAGAGGTTTGGGAGATGATGTCATCAGTGCAGCAGAATCTGTTGGAGCTATGGGAGCTACAGTAGTTCATGGAAGAGGTTCAGGGTCTCATGACAAAGCGAGTATATTTAATTTAGTCGTAGAACCGGAGAAAGAGATAGTATTAATATTGGCTAAAGATGTTGAAGTAGACAAAATTGTGAAAGCGATAGATGACGAAATAGATATATCGAGTCCTGGGAAAGGCATAATATTTGTATTAGATGTAGATAGAACTACTGGATTATTAGATTATTCAAAGTATGAAGAAGCAAAAGATAGCAAATAATGATGTAGTGGAAGATACTGCTTTGACAATAAAATATTCATATTCATTAATTGACCTTTAATGATATAATGAACTGTGGAGGAATTATAATGAAGATGAAATTTTGTTCACTTTCCAGTGGAAGCAGTGGAAATTGTCAATATATAGAAACTGAAAATTCAAAGATTTTAGTAGATGCAGGAATGTCTGGTAAAAAGATAGAAGAGCTATTAAAATCAATAGATGTAGAAGCTAAAGATCTCGATGCAATCTTTGTAACTCATGAACACAATGACCATTGTGCAGGAGTTGGAGTCTTATCAAGGAGATATGACCTACCAGTATTTGCAAATAAAGATACTTGGGAAGCTATGCTACCTACGATAAAAGAAGTAAAAGAATCCAATATCAAAGTCTTTGACATAGAAAAAGATTTTGAATTTAGGGATTTGCATATAGTTCCCGTTCCACTTTTTCATGATGCAGTAAATGCCAATGGATTTGTATTGGAAAATGAAAAGTCCAAAGTAAGTATAGTGACTGACACCGGTTGGGTGAGTAGTGATATGAAGGAACTCATATTGAACTCTAATCTCTATTTTATCGAATCAAATCACGATGAAGATATGCTGAAAAATGGACATTACTCGTGGGTACTAAAGCAAAGAATTCTAAGTACGAGAGGGCATTTATCAAACTTTCATACAGCAACTCTTTTAGGAGAAATCCTAAAGGCGAATAGAGAGAGAATTATATTGTCCCATTTAAGTTCTGACAATAATACTCCTACACTTGCTTATGAAACAGTATACGAGTATTTAGATCAAAAGGGCTATGATATAGAAAGAGAAGATGTGTTGTTAAGCGTTGCACCAAGATATTCTGCAACGGAATTAATTGAATTATAGGAGAGAAAATGAATATATTATTAACTAATGATGATGGAATAATGTCACCAGGTTTGATTGAACTTGCATATGCATTACAAAAGAAACATAATGTGTATATAGTAGCACCAGAAACAGAGCAATCGGCAAAAAGCCAAGCAATAACCATAAAATCGGAGATGCAACTTAAGAAGCATGATATTAAAGGAATAGTAAATGATGCATTTTCATTGTCGGGAACTCCGGCAGACTGTGTAAGAGTTGCATTGGACGTATTATATAAGGACGAAATAGATTTGGTGTTTTCAGGAACAAATAGAGGCTTAAATGCTGGAGCAGATATTCTTTATTCAGGAACGGTATCTGCTTGTGTTGAAGGAAATGTATATAAACTTCCAGGAGTAGCAGTTTCAGCAGAAGTTTATGAAGAAGAACCAGTAGACTTTGTTACAGCGGCTAAATATGCGGTAGATATTTTCGAGGAATATAAAACTCTTATTATGGGAAGACAGATAGTTTTAAATATCAATGTCCCACATATAAAAGAGGGAGAAATCAAAGGCGTAAAAGTATGTGAAGTAGGCGATGTGATTTACGACAGCTTCATAATAGAGAATGAAAATGAAAATGGCAAGACCATAAAAGGGAACGGAAGACAAGTTCGTGAGTTTATTGAAGGTAGTGACAGATACTATCTAGATAAAGACTATGTCACCATAAGTCCAATCCAATACAGATTTAATGATCCGGAATTACTAAAAATATTTAACGGAAAATAAAAGAGAGTCAGCACAGATACGTGCTACTCTCTATTTTTTGATTAGTCATATTTTGATAATGGAAATTATGTGATTTAAAAGCATGAATAGTGCAAAGAATATAAAAACACAAGTAAGAATAAACGCATGTGTAAAATACATTAAAAAAGTAGAAATAAATTGGGTTTTCACCTTGACAAGTTTTAAGCAAAGGTGTATTCTTTAAATAAAGATAGTTAAACATTTAATTAACACATAGGACGACTTAATTTAAAGGAGGAAATATAAAATGGCAGTAGGAAGTTTTAAAATACCTGGAGATATTGTTTTTGGTGAAGGTTCATTTGAACATTTAGCAAATCTTGAAGGCAAAAAAGCTATAATCGTAACTGGTGGTAGCTCAATGAAGAGATTCGGTTTCTTAGAAAAAGCAGAAGAAATTTTGAAAAAGGGCGGATTTGAAGTAAAAATATTTGAAGGTGTTGAAGAAAACCCTTCAGTAGAAACTGTAATCGCTGGTAAAGAAGCGATGTTAGAATTTGAACCAGACTGGATAATAGCTTTAGGTGGTGGTTCTCCACTAGATGCGGCAAAAATAATGTGGACATTCTATGAATATCCTGAAATGACTTTTGATGAATTATTAAATGCTCCTGCATTTCCTAAATTGAGAAATAAAGCAAGACTTGCTTGTATTCCATCTACTTCAGGAACAGCATCAGAAATTACAGCATTTTCAGTAATCACTGATACAGCAAATCATATAAAATATCCATTGGCATCACCTGAAATAGTAGCAGACGTTGCAATAATTGACCCTATAATTCCAGCAAAAATGCCTAAACATATTACTGCAAACACTGGAATGGATGTACTGGCTCATGCTACAGAAGCACTTGTATCATCAGCAGCAAGTGATTATACAGATGCTCTTGCAATTCATGCAATTAAATTAGTATTTGCAAACTTGAAAACGGCTTATGAAGAACCAGACAATATATATGCAAGAGAAAGAATGCACAATGCTTCTGCAATGGCAGGTATGGCATTTACTTCTGCATCACTAGGTCTTGTTCACTCATTGGCTCATAAAGTTGGTGGAGAATTTGGTATTACTCACGGACTTGCAAATGCAATCTTAATGCCATATATAGTTCAATTCAACAGAAAAGCTAGTAATAAAGTGGATTTAATTGAAAAGGAATTGGGAATCGAAGATTATCCAAAGGCGATTAAAGAATTAAATCTTAGCTTAAATATACCTCTAAGCCTAAAAGAAGTGACTGATTTTGGTTTAAACAATGAAGCAAAATGGAATGAAGTAATAGACAGAATGAGCGCTAATGCTTATGCTGATCCATGTACGCTAACTAATCCAAGAGAATCTAATCCAGAAATTGTAAAAATGATTTATAATCATGCATATAATGGTGAAGATATACTTGATTAATTAATAGCCTTATATAAAAGATGCAGTGCTGGTAGTTTACGGTACTGCATTTTTTACTGTCGGAAGTAGTATTTAACTTTAGCAGTAATTGTGATAAAATAAACGATAGAGTATTTTTAACACAAATCTATTTAGGCGGTGGACATATGAAAAAAAGTGTAGTTGTTTTATTATTCATGCTTGGACTTCTATTAATCGGTTGTGAAAAAGATGAAAAGTATGTAGGAAATGCCAATAGTGAAACTGTAGAGATGCTTTCAGATGTATTACATAATTATGAAAAAATCAAAACTAAGTCAATGAAAGTAGATAAAAAATATAAAGAGACAATAGACGGCGAAGTATTTTACAGAGTAGTTGGGGAGGACGGATTTGAGGATTTTGCATCTTATGTGGAAATGCTTAAAGAGACTTTTACTGGCGATTTAGTTGGTCGATATGAAACTTTTAGTGATTATCTAGAAGAAATATTTGCAATACATGATGGATATATTTATGTGAGAAAAGACGATCTAGATTTTTTGAATGTTTCTTTTGGGAGAAAGATAGACTATGGGACTATTGATATTTTATTTAAAGATGACGGCATAATGATAATTAGTTATAGAAGTCTTGACAATAACCCTTTTGGCAGTAGTTATTCTGAAGATACGCTGATATTTAAAGAAGAAAATGGCAAGTATTTAATCTCAGATAATGATGGAGATATATACTTTAAATACGGAAGGATAAAGGACAGTAATATTGCTGATAAAATAAGAGAATATTACAATATATCTGAATCTGATAATAAGATTGTATTTGATAGTTTAACATATGAATGGAAAGACGAAGACTTGAGCATTGAACTATTTACAGTGTACAGTGCAGAAAAATCTAATTTAAAGCTTGAAAACGCATGTTATATAACGAGTAATAATGGTGAAATCGTAGAATTAGAAGAAGCGATTATTGAAGATGGAAAAATAGTTAATAAAGTGTTTTCTGAAATATATCCTGAGAATGATGGCGTGGAAATGCTCATTGCAATAGCTGATGAAGATGACTATTCCCCTGAAGAAGTAGATATAAACTATATATACTTTCCAAAGGAAACTGAAGACGTATTTAATGAGATTTCAAAAAGTGAAGATGAGATAAAAAACAAGTTTATTATAATAGAGAAGTATTTAAACGATTCTGAATTAACCATAAATGGGAAAAGAGATAAAAGCTATTTTTACTTAGGTGTATCAGGTGATTTGGACTTTGAAATAAAAAATGATGATGGTGAATATGACTTTAATACTGATGATGTATTATTGGATAAAACCTTACCTGAAACAGTAAAAAAAGTAGATATAAAAACAATTTTAGAGTATTTGGGAAATTGGTAGATAAATAACAAAAATAGTAATATACTGTGTATAGACGATGCTGGATTTGAGAAAATAAAGTGAGGTTATAAATGAAATATACTAATTTATTTTTCGACATTGACAATACTTTACTAGATTTTGATGCTTCTGAGAAAAAAAGTCTTCAAAAAGTCTACAATAATATGAATATGGACTTTGATGATGTGGATTTATCTCACTATAGAAACATAAATGAATCTATGTGGAGATCTTACGAAAGAGGAGAAATGACAATAGAGGAAATATTTGATACTAGATTTACTAAAGTATTCAAAGCTTATGGTAAAGACGTAGACGGTATTTTAGTTGAAAGAATTTATAGGGAATATTTGAATAACAGACACGATGTAATTGATGGAGCAGAAGAACTTTTAGGGACACTTAGCAAAAAGTATAGTATATATGCAGTAACAAATGGACTAGCGGAAACTCAGTACCAAAGATTAAAGGATTCAGGACTACATAAGTATTTTAGTGGAATATTTCCATCTTCTGAAGTTGGACATAAAAAACCGGATATAGAGTATTTTCAATACGTATTTAGTAAGATAGAAAACTTTGAACCAAAAAGTGGACTAGTTATCGGAGACAATTTATTATCAGATATATACGGTGGAATAAATGCAGGATTGGATACTTGTTGGTACAATATTCGTGGTGTTGAGAAGGACACAGAAATAATTCCTAACTACGAAATAAAGCAATTGGAAGAATTATACGAAATATTAGACTGAAATCAAAAATGAAGTGTGAAAACACTTCATTTTTTTATGCTCTATTAAACAATTATTTACCATTAGTTTTAATTCGTTTGGCATAATCAATCAAATGATATATAAGGCTTTAATAATCTAAAATCAAAATCGTTAATCAAAATCT
>JAAYFG010000097.1 GCA_012728335.1 Tissierellia bacterium
ATATTATAGTTAATAGTTTCAGAGAATAAAAAGCTTTCTTGAGGCGCATACGATATATTTTCTCGAAGATTATGGATACCAATATCTGATATATCTACGCCATCTATTTTTATTGCGCCTTCCGTTGTGTCCATAAGGCGACATAATAAATTCAATAAAGTAGTCTTGCCGCTTCCAGTTCTCCCTATGATGCCTAGAGTATTGTGTGGCTCAATAGAAATATTTATATTGGAAAGTGCATTATATTTTGCGCCGGGATATTTAAATGAATCATTTTCAAACTCAACTTTCCCTTTTGGTGAATGCATTTCAATTGGACTGTCTATTTCTAGTATATTAGAGTGGGTATGGAAGATTTCATTAAGTCTGTCCATAGAAGCTGCACCTCTTTGAATCACATTAATTACCATACCAAGTGCCATAGTTGGCCATGATAATATCCCTAGATAGATATTACATGCCACGAAATCTCCAATGCTTATTTCACCATTTATAACCATTCTACCGCCAAATATTATCAGAATAACATAACTGATTGATAAAACCCATTGGGATAAAGGTCGAAAGAAGGCTGATATTTTCGTAAGATGTATATTTCTATTGTAGTTTTCATTGTTGATATCTTTAAATTTCTGGTAATTATCCTCTTCTTTTACGAAAGATTTTATTACTCTAATTCCAGAGAATGATTCTTGTGTCACATCAGAAAGATCAGAGAAAGACTCTTGAACTCTCCTAGAACGGTGATATACGATTCTACCAAATCTTGCAACAATGATTATTACAAGAGGGAAAGTCGCTATTGTCATAAATGTAAGCTTAGTGTTAGAAGTGCTTATCATCATAAAGATTCCCATTATTAAGAGGAAAAGTGAGTCAAATAGCATTACAGCTCCTTGACCTATTGCAGACCTCACATTTTGAATATCATTAGTTCCAAGAGTTATAAGGTCTCCCACTTTGTTTTCATTGTAGAAACTCATTGGGAGAGTGATTATATGTCCATAGTATTTCTTCCTAAGATAGTATTCTAATTTTCTAGAATTACCCATTAAATAGACTCGCCACATATAGCGACCTAATCCAATAAAAACATAGATTATAATTATAAATGCTACATATTTTAACAAATCTGTACGGGTCATGGTCTTAAATTGAAGACCATCAGTAACTGCTTTAATCAATTTAGGCTCAATTAAAACTAGAGTGTCTGTCAATATCAACCAGAATATCCCTAAAGCATACTGTTTTTTGTTGTCCTTAAAAAAGTCTTTTAGTACATAAAATGATTTCATATCATTCTCCTTATTATGAAAAATACGCCTGTTAGTTGTATTTATATACGAAATACCATATAATCATACGAATACCATTTACTCGTAATTAATGGATATTTTTGGTAAAATTAGTAATATATCACTAATATTATCATTAAAATGATAAACTGTCAGTAGCAAAGACAGTTTTAGTGGAATTAATAAAATGTAAGCTTTTAGACTAGAGGTGAAATTATGGAGAATTTGAGTACTTATTTGCTTTTATTGATGCTTTATAGTTTTTTTGGTTGGATATGTGAAGTAATCTATTGTTCAATACCAGCAGGAAAATTTATAAACAGAGGTTTTTTAATCGGACCATATTGTCCTATTTATGGGTTTGGAGCAATTTTTGTATTATTATTATTGGGGCAGTATAAAGACAATGTATTCGTTTTATTTGGAATGAGTATGATTATAGCTGGTATTATTGAATACATAACATCATATGTATTGGAAAAAATATTTAATCTATCACTTTGGGATTACAGCAAAAGAACTTTTAATATCAACGTCAGAGTATGTTTAGAGAACTTACTTATGTTTGGAGTTATGGCTTTGGCAGTAGTATATGTTATAAATCCATTCATGATGGGGATAGTGTTAAGCCTTTCGGATTTTGCACGTAAACTTATATTCACTTTCTTTGGAGTAACGGTATTAATAGACCTTAGCTTAACTGTGAAAGTTCTTAGACAAATTAAGGATATGGCTTCTGAGCATATGTTTGACTTAGAGCAAATAGGTGAAGTAAGAGAAGAAGTACTTGGAGAGCTAAATGCTGAAAGAGAGAAAAAAGTTGCAGAATACAATATGGAAAAAGCAAAACGTAAAGCTGATTTCATTAACAAGTTTAATTTAAAATATCCACATCGTAGGATGTTGGAAGCTTTTCCTAAGATGAAGACTAGAGAAAATCCTGAGTTAATTAAGAGATTCAGAGAAGATATTAAAAAGTATAGAAGAAGTTCAAAAAAGGGTAATTAATTATTGGAGATGAACAAGATACTATGAAGAAATATTTTGAATTGTTCTACACATTTGCAAAGATGGGACTTTTCACTTTTGGTGGTGGGTATGCAATGTTGCCTATATTGACCAGAGAAGTGGTAAATAATAAAGGTTGGGCAACGGAAGAAGAACTATTGGACTATTATGCAATAGGTCAATCTACACCTGGAATAATTGCAGTAAATACTGCGACTTTCATAGGATATAAAAATGCAGGAGTAGTAGGTGGAGTTTTGGCGACACTAGGCGTAGTTTTTCCATCTTTAGTAATAATTATGCTTATAGCATCGCTTATAAGTCAATTTTCAGAAGTGGTTTATATTCAATATGCTTTTGCAGGAATAAGAGTTGCTGTTTGTGCATTGGTTACAAAAACCGTTTGGGGGATGGCAAAAAAGAGCGTGTTAGATCCATTGACTCTAATAATTTTCATAGTGACTTTTATTGCAGTAGGTTTCTTTAAAATAACTCCTATTGCAATAGTGGTATTGGCATCATTTATCGGGATATATGCAAAGCGAGGTGAGGCTTAATGCTTGGAACCTATTTGCTATTAATATACGAATTTATGAAAACGGGACTTTTTGCAATAGGTGGAGGTATGGCTACACTTCCATTTTTGATGAATATGGCAATTAGATATCCTTGGTTTACTGTGGACGAACTCATGAATATGGTGGCAATTTCCGAATCGACACCTGGTGCAATCGGAGTAAATATGGCTACATATGTGGGATATACGACAGGTGGTTTATTAGGTGGTATTTTAGCAACTCTTGCACTTGTGGCTCCATCCATTGTAATCATCATAATAATATCCAAATTTATGGAGAAATTTAATGAACACAAGATTGTAAGACATGGATTTTATGGACTTAGACCAGCGACAGCAGGTTTAATTGCAGGTGCCATGGTAGAAGTATTTAAAGTCAGTTTTTTGAAAGTATCAGAAGTTTTAAGTCTGGGAGAACTATTTAATTCACTAGATATCAAGAGCATAATACTGTATATAGTATTGTTATTTGGCATTGTAAAATTGGAGAAAATTCATCCGATTTATTTTATAATCATAGGAGCAGTAGTTGGAATAGTGTTTAAGTTTTAAGTGTAGGAGGTATTGTTTTATGAAGAAGTACGATTATTCTGTAGAGAAAGCAACAGATAGTTTATCAGAAGCAATAAAGATTTCGACAGTATCCTATTCTGATACAAGTAAGGTTGATTATGACAAATATGAAGAGTTCTTAGAATTTTTAGACAGTAGGTATGAGAATATTGCTAATACTTGTGAAAAAACTATAGTTAATGAATATGCTCCAGTGTATTTATGGAGTGGTGAAAGCCAAGATTTACCAATCCTATTAATAGCACACTATGATGTAGTCCCTATTGATAATCCTGATAATTGGAAATATGGACCGTTTTCTGGATACATTATTGATGGAGAAATCTGGGGTAGAGGCGCAATTGATGACAAACATTCTGTTATAGGATTGATGGAAGCAGTAGATTATTTGATATCAACTGGTAGAAAACCGAAAAGGGATATTTACTTAGCATTTGGATTTGACGAAGAAACAGGTGGAAGTGAAGGAGCAACTAAAGTTGCAGAATATTTTAGCAATCAGGGAATTCGATTTGAATGTATTTTAGATGAAGGTGGAATGATTAGCGACGGGGTCTTAGATGGCATAGATGATTTAATAGCACTTGTAGGCTTAGCTGAGAAGAGCACGAACCATATTAAAATCACTACTACTGGAAAAGGTGGACATGGTTCAATGCCACCCAAAAATACTGCAATAGGTAAGCTGGCTAAGATTATTTCAAGAGTTGAAGACAATCCTATGCCTGCAAAATTAACTGCGCCTGTAGAGGGAATGTTAAAGATAATGGGACCTAAATTAGGTTTACCTCTTAACTATGATAATTTATATGGTCATTTTCCTATGATAGAACCGATATTATTCCAAAATGATATGACGAATTCACTGATAAGAACGACTATAGCTTTTACTGTAACTGGTGGTGGAACTGCAGAAAATGTATTGCCACAAAGTGCATGGGCAAATGCAAATGTTAGAATAATGCCTGGTGATACATTGGAAGATATCATAAATCACATGAAGAATCTAAATCCTGATATTGATTTTGATGTAGAAGTCATGTTAAAGTATTTTCCGTCTCCAATAACACCAACTGATACGGAATCTTATGAAAATCTTATTAAAGCCATAAGAGAAGTGCATAATGATATAAT
>JAAYFG010000011.1 GCA_012728335.1 Tissierellia bacterium
AGTTAAGGGAGAACCTTTTGAAATAGTAGCTGAAACTATAAAAAAGACTGCCTTTAAAATCACTAGAATGGGTGAATTAATAGGCAAAGAAGTCGCTGATACACTTGGATTTGAATTTGGAACCATAGATTTATCCCTTGCTCCTACTCCTGCAGTTGGAGATAGTGTTGCAAGAATACTAGAAGAGATAGGAATTGAAAGAGTTGGTGGTCATGGTACTACTGCTGCACTTGCACTATTAAACGATGCAGTGAAAAAAGGTGGAGTGATGGCTAGTTCTCATGTTGGTGGACTATCAGGTGCATTTATACCGGTGTCTGAAGACGAAGGTATGATTGAGGCCGTTAAACACGGAACTATCACTTTCAATAAATTGGAAGCTATGACCGCTGTTTGCTCTGTAGGACTAGATATGATTGCCATTCCTGGAGACACTCCTGCAAGTACAATTTCTGCAATTATTGCAGATGAAGCTGCAATTGGTGTCATAAATAATAAAACTACCGCAGTCAGAGTTATACCAGTACATGGGAAAAAAGCTGGAGACCATGCAGAATTTGGTGGTCTTTTAGGACACGCACCAATTATGGATATAGGTGAAATTTGTTCTGATGACTTTGTAAATAGAGGCGGAACTATTCCAGCACCTATTCATAGTTTTAAAAACTAATATAAAAAGGCATTGTAGATTATCTCTACAACGCCTTTTTACTATTTTACTGCTTTCCAATCTTCTACTTTAAAATCACTATTTCTTTTTACCATTTCATGAGTATTACTTGCTTCTATCAAATCATAGTACGACCAACTGTCATTTTCTAAATCTATGAATTTGGAAGTCACTAAATGTTCTATACTATTTTTATCAATTCTTCTTTCTAACATCTTATTAGTCATCGTCACTACTTCTTCTCTAGAAATATTTGAACTTGGACGAAATGTTCCATCTAAATATCCATTAACCCAATCTGCTGCATATACAGCTCCTATGCTTTTGCCTGACCAATGATTCTTAGAATCTTCAAAAGTTGTTTCTATGCCTTCCAGCGAGTTATATCTAGCTATTACTGTTGCATATTCCCCTCTTGTAATTTTAGCCTCTGGTCTGAACATACCATCTTCGTAT
This sequence comes from Tissierellia bacterium, assembly GCA_012728335.1. Lineage (GTDB taxonomy): Bacteria > Bacillota > Clostridia > Tissierellales > Peptoniphilaceae > JAAYFG01. Next base: position 1,127 of record JAAYFG010000011.1, read on the forward strand.
CCGTTCATCAATTTATTGTCCGTTACATATTTAATATGCTTTGAATACCAATCAGTCGGTTTTACATCAAAATAAATATTTTCGGTACCGTATTCTATCTCTTCAGTATTCGAATGAAGTCTAGAAATTATTGCTGCAACCTCTCCTCTTGTAATTTCGCCTTTCGGTCTTATAGTACCATCAGGGTAACCATTAATATAAGCTCTATGTAATATCGTTCTTTCAATTTCAATCGCAGGGCTCCAATCCCAAATCAAAAATGACATATCATAGTCACTATCTTCTTTTACTTCATCATCTTCTTTTATTTCATCTGGTGCTTCCCACATAGCATATAAAACCACATTCTCTCTTATTAACAATATATCTTCTGCTCTATAAGTAATACCCGTACCATCTGCCTTAGTATTCCAACCAGAAAATTTGCAATTATCTTTTACTAGATTTCCGATATTATCTAGTACTACTACTTCTGATCCTTCTTCATATTCATTATTGTCTTCCGGAACACTCCCATTAGTATTTCCATTTCCATCATAAATAATACTATAGTTTTCACTAGGAACAATAAGATCATCGCTTACGAAGCTAATGTCATAATTGTTATAAGCAGTATGTCTATCAAGTTTTGCAGGAGCGGATAATGAATCTATATTACTCACATTTGAATTGTATACACCAAATATACTTGGATATTTAGATGCTTTTAATTCAAAGATTCCTTTTTTAGCAAAGTTGTCTGAAAAACTTGTATTCAAAACTTTTAAATGTTCATAAAATTTGTAATCAGAGTCTACCATTTCAACTTGTTGATTTTTTAGAATGTTACTAGCTCCACCATTTCTTGCTGATTTATTGTTTTCAAAAACGCAATCAGATATTTCTAGTGGATAGTTCATTCTATTATCAATAGCTCCACCATCTTGATTAGTGGATTTATTGCCATCAAATGTACAGTTTTTAATATTACCTGAATACATCTTTTGAATATATATGGCGCCACCATAAGACTTTGAGGTATTACCTACAAAATTACAATTATCAATATTGACTTCACTTCCTACAAGATTAATAGCTCCCGCTATATTTTCACACGAATTATTTATAAAGTCTGTATTTGTTATATCTACTTTACCTAAGTTTGTATCATCGTGAGAAGAAAAAGTGATTGCTCCACCAAATCCAAAACTAGTCATTTTATTATTACTAAATATTGAGTTATCTATAATAACATCAGGATCATAACCTACAAAAATTGTTCCATGGATATTGTTATCAAAATTACATTTGTTGATTGTAACTTTTCTATTTCCTATTATGAATAACGCTCCCTCTTCAAGTAGCTTTGATGAGCAATTATTTATGCTTACATTATTCAATGCTAAATGAGACTCTCTGTCCGTCTCTACTAATATTCCTGAAGACTTTTCATTTCCATCAATTATTAAGTTATTAATAGTTATATCTCCACTGTGTCTAGTGATGGTCTTTAAAATGGGACCACTTTCCATTTTCCCTTTTAACACTATGCCTTCTCTATTACCGTTAATAGTAACCGAGCCTTTAATTAACAGTGTTTCTACTACATCAATATTCTCTGTTATCTCTATATTTTCTGCCCCACTGTCTAAAGCAGTTTTTAGTTCTTCAAAACTAGATACACTAACTTTTTCCGATAATTCTATTGCCCTAGACTCATTTGGCATTACTAGAAAAATAAAAACAATCGCTAATACTATCCTTATTGTGTCATTCCATCTCTGTTTAAACATAATTTCCCCTTATTTTTTTAGTTGTCTTCTCATAGTAAATCATAAATAGTTTATTAAGCTCTTAAATGAAATAACTATGACTTTTATACTCTTCTTAATTTATGTATATAGTATTATTTGAAAAATCACTAGTCCATTTAATTAATTATGTACTCATGTCCAAACTCTAAGTCCAAAGTATACTAATATAACAATAAATTCTACTAAATTATCCCTCGCAAATTTTTACCTCCTATAATTAAAAACATGTACAAACATTGTGTTTGTAGGCTTCCCCAGGGTTTTATTTTTAGTACGAAAAGTATTATAGCACATTTTTTTCTATTAACAAACTACTTTTTTGTAAAGATTGTGTTTATTGATAAACAATAAAATATCAAAGTCTTATTAGTGTTTAAATCCTCTTCTTTCACCCTATGTAATTTTTTACTTATATTTCATTAATATGCATTCTTTTTTGCCTATATATAATGTCACATAAAAAATGCAATGAATTATAGACTAAATAATAATTCATCGCATTTTTACATACTTCATCAATAGTATTTTACTTCTACTTCGCTTGGATCGTATTTCAATTCAAAGGTTGAATCATCAAATTCTTCACCAATTATATACTCATTAACTGTACGAGTTTCTACTTTCTTAGCAAGTCTGTACTCATATTTTAATACTGCCCAAGTATCGGCGTCTATCCACAAGTCATATGCTCCATATAATTCTGGATTCTTCTTATGTTTCAATGATACATAATAACTATCTCTACCAATTAGCTTCTCTGTACCATTTAATACTATTTCCCAATTTTCACTAGCTTTGTTCAACCCGTCAGAAAGACGTTCTTTTATTGTCATGTGGTCACTATGAATTTTTTTAGCTCTTGCAAGACTTTCATCATCATTTGCACTAGGTTCAAGACCATAAATTGAAACTTCTTTTCCAATTTGTGAATAGGTGCTAAAACTATTATTGTCCGAATACGTCTGAGTCTCATATCCATCGTATACTAATTTTCCAATACTTCTAAAATCTCCGCTATTATTTTCATACCATTGTTCACCACTACCGTAATGTAAAGTTTCAGTACCATTTAAAACTTGCCATGTCCACTGAGTATAGTAGGTTCCATTTTCATCTTCTTTTCTGTCTATTTCAGCTAATAGTTCTTCAATACTCAGTTCTTTTTCACAACCAACAAATAATCCGCTTAAAACTATTAACACTACAGCTAGAAATATAAACTTACTTCTCTTCTTCTTGTTTTGGCTCAATATATTGTCTATTCGCTTCTTCATAAAATTTATACCTCCTGTATAGTTCACAAGCATTGCTGGAGTCTTAGAGTTTAAAGATGACTCAACAACTCCTAATATCGATGCACTATAATTATATTTTTCATCGCTATCCATCAGTTTAGCCACTTCATAATCACATGAAAGTTCTATATCTTCGGACACATATCTTCCCATTAAATATACTAGGGGATTAAACCAATGTATCGATTTCGCAAAAACTAATAAGTACTTATATCCTATATCTTTTCTCTTATAATGTGTCAATTCATGATATAAAACATAGTCTATATCATCTGTTTTTATATTCTCTGGCAGTACTATTATTGGTTTTATTAGACCCATTAAAAACGGTGATCTAGCTTCTTGACTTTGCAATAAGCTTACATTTTCACCTATATTCCTATTCCCTTTAATTTGTTCAAATCTACTTATAATTTGAATATCTGCTTCATATGAAGAATTTATTATCTTTTTCTTAAAGTCAAAATATGCATAAATATTGAACATTAAAGTAGCTACTACTCCCAAAATCCAAATACTATTGATATTTCTAATGAAAACTTCTTTTAAACTCAACTGTTTTATTGTGTTTTCAGCTGGCATTACAATATTATCTTTTGGCGTAGTCACAATATTTGAATTATTCACATTAACATCTTGATTCTCAGTATTAAAAACTGTGCCTACAATCTCATTATTTACGATATTTTCTATAGGTCTAATTTCTACAGATGGATTATAGGAGCTTTCCAAACTAAAATCTATTGGAATTGCTAACCTCAAAATCAATACTAGCCAAACTATATAATACATTTTACTTTGATATTTATTCCCAAAGTATTTTCTATGTGCAGCTATTATCAAGATAAATAATCCAGATATTGCGCTTATTAACAATAAATTCGACATAGTATCACTCGCTTTCTATCTTGGAATCTAAATACTTCTTCAACTCTATTAAATCTTCATATTCTATTGATTGTGACTCATACATTTCTGCTATGAAATTCTTAATGGAATTATTGTATAAGTCCTTTATCAAGCCTTTACTCTTAGTATTTATGTAATCTTTTGAAACTCGAGGAACATAAATGTTTTTTCTGCCTTCTTTTTCTATTTCAAGGTATTTTTTGTCTATGATACGTACTAAAAAGTTTCTAACTGTGCTTTCTGCCCAATTGTATTCAGAAACGGCTTCAACTATATCATTAAAATAAATTGGTTGTTCAAGTTCCCATATTTTCATCATAATTGCTAATTCATTCTCTGATAATTTATTTAACATCTTACTCCCTCCTCCTTATTAAAAAGGTTATCACCACACTTGTAGTAATGTCAAGTGCTAAAATAAAAAAAGAACCCTAAAGGCTCTTTTTCTTATTCACTTAAATATTTTTTAACTTCAATTGCAGCAATTGCACCGTCTGAAACAGATGTTGAAATTTGTCTAATCTGCTTTACTATGATGTCTCCAATTGCATAAACGCCTGAAATATTAGTTTTCATATTATTATCAGTGATTATATATCCATTTTCAGTATCAATACCTTCAAATATTTCACTATTTGGTTTAGACCCCATATAGTAAAAAAGTCCCATATTTTCTTTCGATATTATAGTTTCTTTATCTGTCTTTATATCCCTTATAATTACAGATTCTATATTAGAATCTCCCTTTACTTCACTAACTACACTATGAACATGAAGTGTTATGTCTTTAGACTGCTTTATAGGATTAGAAAATTCTGGAACTGCTACTAAATCGTCTTCAATTACTACTAAATCTACATGATTTGCTATTTTTGATAAGTATAATGCTTCTTTTGCTGCTCCATCTGAGCCTCCAATAACGATTATATTATCATATGATTTCCCATCTTTTGAAGCATGATTATGGAAATGCTTTCTGTAAACAATATCATCAACTTTAACTTCTGGAGTATTTTGAGTGGTTCCTGCTGCAATAATTACAGCTTTAGCACCATAACTTCCATTTTTACACATTACAGTCTTAATTTCTTCCGTTAAATCTGTAGACACAACTGTATCATTCACAAAATTTGCACCACATTTTAGAATTTGATAATCTAACATCTTCGAAAAATTTTCGCCACTTTCACCAGTTTTAAACCCAGTATAATGAGTTATATTAGAAACTTTTTTAAGTGTCCCACCTGCGTTTTCACACTGTTCTATAATAAGAGTATTTAAGCCTCTACTAGTTGCATAAAGCGCTGCACTCACACCTGCTGGACCTGCCCCAACTATTATTACATCATAAATCATATTTTTCTCTCCTTTTCATTTGTTCCTCTGGCAATCAGAAGTCAGAAGAAGAATTCATCCACTTTAGATTATAGTCCTCTTGGAATATTTCTACAAGTTTACTTTTCTTGAATATACTTTTAATTAAGTATATAATATTCTTATTCTATAATTGGGGGTTATTATATGAAATATAATTTGATTCAAAGGCTATTAATGGCAATAATTTTAATTTTATCTATTCTATTTGGACTTTTCTTAGTTATGAGAACAGGTCATTTTATAGGAGAGATTTTAAAAACATTTAATAGTAATATAGATCCTTCAGTTATAAGCAATATTTTCGTTTCCATTGTAACAGGGCTTTTAGTTGGAGTTTATTACTCTAGAAAAAAAATAGACAAAAAAGAAAAAGAGTAGTATCGATTTTATCTTATATAATGATCTACTCCAGTTCATAAAAATGCAGTTACCAAACTATATTGGTAACTGCATTTTATTTGCACATCTATTTTACTTCATTTCAAGCAATTCAAATATCACATTGTCCTTTATTATAAAAGCCATTCTGGATCCATCATCATTAGTAACTGGTCCAAATATTATTTCGTCAGCATCTTCTAAATAAGGATCTGCATTGTCAACTTTATAAGCTACGTGAGGGTTTTTATGCATAATTTCTGGAAATGGAGTTCCCTCTTCAAATTTTAAATACTCTATCTTATAATCATAATCGTCTGGATTACTCATCCAGATTTTCATGCCCTCGTTATATGTCATTCCTTCTTTTTTATTTGTTATCGGAATACCAACATGTAAATATTCTGCACTCATAATTTACCTCCATTATTCATTTTTACTATTAGCTATATCTAAAAAGAATTCATACGCTTCTTTGTCTGTGAAATTTTCATGAACCACTTTACCAATGGCTCCACACATAGCTTCAGGATGTTCAGATTGGAAGATATTTCTTCCCATATCTACTCCTCTTGCTCCTTCACTTATAGCTCTATAAGCCATAGTTAATGCTTCAGCCTCAGGTAGTTTTTTTCCTCCTGCTATTACGATTGGAACAGGACATGCTGCAACCACTTTTTCAAAATCATCACAATAATATGATTTAACTATATTTGCACCATTTTCTGCCAATATTCTAGTTGCTAATTGAAAGAATTTAGTAGTTCTTTCCATTTCTTTTCCTACTGCAACTACACCTAATGTAGGTATGCTATACTTAACTCCCGCATCAACAGTTTTAGCTAGTAATTCAAGAGAATTCTTCTCACCGCTACTTCCAATAAAAGTTTGAGCAGCAAGACAAGTAGCATTCATTCTAATTGCATTCTCTATATTACACGCAACTCCTCCACCATTTGACATATCATCATATAAGACAGAAGAGTCATAACCAATCCTAAGACAAATAGCTTTATCTATATTCGGTGAAATGCAACTTCTTATTGAACCACGTGTTGCCATAATACAATCTACATGTTCAATCAGTGGCGGAATTACTATATCTAATCTCTCTAAACCAGAAGTAGGTCCCATTATATATCCGTGGTCAAAAGCAAGCATAACGGTATTTCCACTTTTTTCATTGAAAATCTTTGCAAGTCTATTTTTCATTCCCCAATCCAAATGCTCTGCACCTTTGACATGAAAACTTTTATTTTCTACTCCATCAACGCCTAAATAATACTCTTTGGCATCGATATTACCTATATTATCTGCCATTTAAATCTAACCTCTCTTTTTAAAATAAGGTGTATCACATGGTTGATTCCAATAGTGTAATAACTCATCGTCCATTCTCGCCATAAACATTTGGAAACCAGCTTGTTCTTGAACAGTTAACAGTTCGCCAACATAATTAGCAACTATCTCAATATTTTTCTCTTTCAATATTTGCTCACATCTACGATATACGATAAACAGTTCCATAAGGGTAGTTGCACCGGAACCATTAAGTATAAGCATTACCTTCTCCCCTTCTTTAATTGAAAGGTCTGCAAGTAGTGCATTTACCATGATATCAGCAGTTTCATCAGCAGACTTCATTTCTTGGCGTCCGCCACCACCTTCACCATGTTGCCCCATTCCTATTTCCATTTCATCTTCGCCTAAATCTGCAAGCATACTTCCAGTTGATGGGTGAGTCGCTCCCCTAGCTGCAACTGCAAGCGTAGCCATATTGTCTGCAAATCTCTGTGCAATAGCTGCAACTTCTTCTAATGATTTACCCTCTGCCGCAGCTGCACCAGCAATTTTATATGTAGGTACACAGCCTACCAAACCTCTTCTATCATCGCTGTTTTCTCTTGGAGCATTAGATACGTCTTCTTGAGTAACAACTTTTATAACATTTAGTCCTTCAGCCTCTACTCTTTTCATAGTCATATTAGCTGTTAGCATATCGCCAGCATGATTTAATACTACGTAAAGGACTCCTTTGCCCTTGTCTGCCATTTTTATTGCATCTAGACAGGCTTGTGGTCCAGGCGCTGCAAAAACGTCTCCTACAACGCTTGCGTCAACCATTCCTTCTCCGACAAAACCACTAATAGCTGGCTCGTGTCCACTTCCTCCTTGAGTAACTATAGTAACTCTATTGGCATTTTCTAAACCGTTATTAACTACAGTTTTTCCGTCTACTAATGATACCAAATCACGATTTGCTGCTACAAAACCCTCTAATAATTCTTGTGTCAAATTTTCTTGCGAGTTGATAAATTTTTTCATTTTCATTTTATTGCTCCTCTCATGTACATTACAGTTAACATTCTATTTCTTAATACCTTCGTATATACCCTTAAAGAAAAGTGAAGTGCTTACAGCACCAGCGTCAGGAGTACCAATAGTTTGGTCGCCATAGCTTCTTGCCCTACCAAATTTCGAAATCATATTTCTAGAGTCATCTGCACCTTTTTCAGCTGCTTCAGCCGCTATTTTTAGTAATTCAATAGGACTCCCATCCATTCCCTGAATAGACTTTACAGCCGGAATCAATGCATCCATCATCGTCTTATCACCACATTTGGCAGTAGTTATACATTCCATTTCAGTTAAGCTGGAATCAAACATTTCTACTAGTAGTTTTCCATCTATTTCATTCTTCTCGATAATCGGGTAACCAAAACCACCTATCATAGTTCCATAAAGTGGACCGGCACTTCCACCACCTATTTCAACAACTGACATTCCTAAATCGACAATAAATTTTCCTATACTTGTTTCTTCATTCCAAATCGCTAGTTTTTCTTTAATTAGATTGGCAATTTTTCTAATTGTTACTCCGTGATCTCCGTCTCCAAATCTAGAATCAATATCACATAGTAGCATATAATTTTCTTCCCAGATATCAGCAACACTATTTAACATAGAATAGAAATCATCTCGTTTTAGTAACATATGTAACACTCCCTTTCAAACGTTACTCTATTAAACTAATAATATAATATTCCCCATAACTCTGTCAAGTAAATACTTATACTTTGTTATGACAATAAAAAATAACCATACTCTTTTGAAATATGGTTACATATGTTACACTAAATCTTCAATTAATTCTTCTTTAACTATAATATCTGTTAATATCCCTGAATTCAATGCACCTATCAATGCATTCTTGTTCGTATTAGCAGAGCAAATCCCAATAACATTAGGACACATTTTAAGTACTTCAAGTGGAATTTGAATTACGAAATCATCTTCTGATTCAATAATATTGCCATCCTTATCGTAGAAATATGCTATCATTCTACCAACTGCTTTTTCTTCAATAAGTTTATTTCCAAATCTTGCACTAGTACCTAAATCAGGTGTAGAAGGATAATTTCCTATATTTACCAACGCAATATCAATTTTACTCCACTCATCCAAGACAGTTCTATATTGTTCGGTCTTGATAAGCAAATCTCTATCTTGCTTTGAATCAGCTACAGCTGGAGTATATAAAAAGTGAGCATTGGCTTTCATCTGAGCTGCAATAATTCTAGTATTTTCATTTGTATGGTAATTTCTAATAGGAACCCCGCTATTCCCAATCATAGGGCTAATATCTGTTATGGAAGAATTTCTAGGAACTTGACCCTCTAAATTTGAAACCATAGTTCCAATTACATGTCCCCACCCAAGTCCAATCTTTCCACCACCTAATTTCTCCATATAAGAAATCGCTGCGTCTCCTATCAATTTATTAGTGTTCTCATTGCTAATCCCCTCTGAAACTGAAATTCCGCCTTTCAGATTATACTTTTTCTTTATCTCTTCACTTATAGAGTTTTCTCCATAATCTCTACCAATTATTCGAATTTCAACAATACCTTCATCTCTAGCTTCAGAAAGCATTCTGCTTATAAGAGGCCTCGATACATTATATAGCTTGGCAATCTCTGCTTGTGTCTTATCCTGTTCATAATACAAACGAGCAATATCTTCTAATTTTCTAAGTTTTTCTTCCCTCATAACACCCTCCACACAATTGTTACTCTTTTTTACAATTGTAATTATACCATACATTTACTAAAAAATGAGATCTGTATTCATTAAATACAAATCTCATCTCTTTTATATCTCAAACTTATTCAAATTATGTCTAATGTGATTTAAATGCTCTTGAATGGCATTAACGACTTCATCACAATTATTGTTCTCAATTGCATCATATATTTTAATATGTTGATCCAGTAAATCTCTTTCCTTTTTCTCAGATTCATCATCTGATAAAACTTCTTCCCAATTATTCGTGGAAATCAAATTCATATATCCAACTAAAACATTCATCATCACAGCCAAAGCAGGATTTTTTATACTATCAGCTAATAGAGTATGAAATCTTATATCACTTTTAGATATAATATGTGGATCATCACTATTTTCCATTATATCTAAACAAGCTCTCATCTCTTTTTTTATTTCATCATCAATTGAATTTTTTGTACACTGATATACTATACCAATTTCCAAAACTTCTCTCATTTGCATGATGTCCTCAATTTCAGCATTTGTTAAAAATAAAAGCAATTGTAAAGGATTGTTTTCTTGAGATAAATCAAGTTCCTTTAAGAAAGTTCCTTCACCTTGTCTACTTTCTACTATCCCCATTATTTCTAAGCTAATTAATGCCTCTCTTACTTTGCTGCGGCTAGTATTCAAAATATATGCAAGTTGATTTTCTGAATAGATTTTTTCATTTACTTCAAAAGTTCCATCGGAGATGTAATTAATAATCTTCCGAATTATTTTCATTCGCTCTTCTTTAGCTGACATGATATCACCTCATAATGCATTAATTATATCATATCCATTTACAGAAAACATTTTTATTCTACGATGGCTCCTCTACTTGCTGATGAAACACTCTTCGCATATCTAACTAGATATCCTTTAGTAACTTTAGGATCCAATGGTTTCCAATTATTAAGTCTTTCCTCTATTATTGAATCTTCTACTTCTAATTCCAGACTTCTATTTTCGATATCTATATTTATTATATCTCCATCTTCAATCACTGAAAAAGGAGTTCCCTCTGTAGCTTCAGGAGAAACGTGACCAATTGCTGCACCTCTAGTAGCACCTGAGAATCTACCATCAGTAATAAGAGCTACTTCTCTATCTAAACCCATTCCAACAATTGCTGCTGTTGGAGATAACATTTCTCTCATTCCTGGTCCACCTTTTGGTCCTTCATATTTAATTACTACAACATCTCCAGCTACAACTTTACCGTCATATATTGCATTTGTTGCGTCTTCCATATAGTTAAATACTTTTGCTGGACCTCTATGTTTTCTCATTTCCTCAACTACTGCTGCAACTTTAACTACTGCTCCATCTGGTGCTATATTACCTTTTAGAACTGCAATTCCGCCCTCTTTACTGAAAGGATCATCTCCACTTCTAATTACTGAACTAAGAGCTGGTTTTTCGTTCTTAATATTTTCGCCAATAGTTTTTCCATTTACAGTAATACAATCTTCATTTAATAAATTCATTTGTCCTAATTCATACATTACTGATTGAATTCCACCAGCAAAATACAAATCGTCTAGATGATGTTTTCCACTAGGACTTATTTTACATAAACTTGGTGTTTTCTTACTCATTTCATCAAACACATCTAATGGTAATTCTAATCCATATTCTCTTGCAATAGCAGGTAAATGCAAAGTAGTATTAGTTGAGCCTGCAATTGCCATATCTACAGTTACAGCATTTATAAGAGCATCTTGAGTAACTATATCGGATGGTAAAACACCTTCATTAAATAGTCCGACTATTCTAATTCCAGCTCTCTTTGCCAGTGCAATACGTGCTCCAAAATGAGATGGAATAGTACCATTTCCTGGTAGACCTAATCCTAGTGCTTCTGTTAGACAATTCATTGTATTTGCCGTAAACATTCCAGCACAAGAACCACAACCTGGACAAGCAGATAGAGCATAGTTTTCAATCTCTTCTTCTGTCATATTTCCTCGTTTGTATTGACCAATTTGCTCTATAGCTGTACTGTAGTCTGCATCTTCGCCTTTATATTTTCCAGTAGGCATTGGCCCACCACTAACTATAATTGCTGGTATATTTAGTCTGCCAGCTGCCATAATCATTGCAGGAACGGTTTTATCGCAGTTTGGAATCATTACTAACGCATCTATTCCATGCGCTAGTGTCATCGATTCTATACTATCAGCTATAAGCTCTCTACTTGCTAGAGGATATCTCATCCCTTCATGACTCATAGTAATTC
>JAAYFG010000098.1 GCA_012728335.1 Tissierellia bacterium
AATGAACAGTATGTGATATAATGTTAACTAATTTCATAGTAGCAATGAAGGGAAATAGTAGAATTGAAAGCTTTTAAGAGAGCTGATGGTTGGTGTGAATCAGTAAGTGGAATTTTTGAATCCGTCCTGGAGCTAAGATTATTCAAGTGGGTCTTGATGACCAACTAGGGTGGCAACGCGGGTATTATTCTCGTCCCTTTCTTTAGGGATGAGATTTTTTATTTTATAGGAGGAATACAATGTTAGATATTAGAAGGATTAGAGCCAATAAGGACGAAGTTATTGCGGCACTTGCAAAGAGACATAATGATTTTAAAATTGACGAATTACTTGAATTAGATGAAGAGAGAAGAGTTCTTTTAGCTGAAATTGAACAACAAAATGCAGAAAAGAACAAAGTATCTAAACAAATTCCTCAGTTTAAAAAAGAAGGCAAAGATGTTACTGCAATCTTTGAAGAAATGAAGAAAATAACTGAAGAAATGAAAGAAAAAGAGGATAGAGAAAAAGAGCTAGATGAAGAAATTAGAACTAGACTTTTAAATATTCCTAATACTCCAAATGAGTCAGTTCCAATAGGTAAAGACGATAACGACAATATAGAAGTCAGAAGAGTAGGAGAACCTACTAAATTTGATTTTGAGCCACAAGCACATTGGGATCTAGGTGTGAATCTAGATATATTAGATTGGGAGAGAGCTTCTAAGATAACTGGTGCAAGATTTACACTGTTTAAAAAAGATGGTGCTAAATTAGAGAGAGCATTAATTAACTTCATGTTAAACCTTCATACTGGAGACCAAGACTATATTGAAATGAGTCCACCTTTTATGGTGAACAGAGCTGCTATGTATGGTACAGGACAATTACCAAAATTTGAAGATGATATGTTCCATTTGCCAAGTAAGGATTATTTCTTAGTTCCAACGGCTGAAGTACCTCTTACAAATCTATTAAAAGATGAAATTATTCCGGAGCAAGAACTTCCGATATACTATACTGCATATACTCCTTGCTTTAGACAAGAAGCTGGTTCAGCAGGAAGAGATACAAGAGGCTTAATAAGAAATCATCAATTTGATAAAGTCGAATTAGTAAAATTTGTAAACCCAGAAGATTCATACGAAGAATTGGAAAAGCTTACAAACAATGCTGAAGAAGTACTTAAACAATTAGGATTGCCTTACAGAGTAGTTGCACTTTCAAGTGGTGACTTAGGATTTAGCTCTGCTAAAACTTATGATATAGAAGTATGGATGCCAAGCTATAATAGATATGTTGAAATTTCAAGTTGTAGTAACTTTGAAGATTTCCAAGCAAGAAGAGCAAATCTTAGATATAGAAGAGATGAAGATAATAAAGTTGAATATCTTCATACGCTAAATGGTTCAGGTCTTGCAGTAGGTAGAACACTTGCAGCAATTCTTGAAAACTATCAAAATGCTGATGGTAGTGTAACTATTCCAGAAGCATTAAGACATTATTTCAATGGTAGAGAAAAATTAGATAAGTAAAAAAACGACAGAGAATAATTTCTCTGTCGTTTTTAAGTCTATTTCAAACTATCACTATATTCTTTTTGAGTTCACTTTTCATCTCGTCAGATAATTTATTGAATTCTACGCCATTTATGGCTCCTTGAAGTGAGTATAGGTGGACAAGACAGATTTCTGGGTAATGTGCCTTAAGCATTTTAAAAGTAAGTTTACTACCAAGATCTTTTAGTTCTTCAGATGAGTAAATTCCTATTGAATTAAGTTTTCGTTCCATTTCAGTCCCAATATTAACGAGTAAATTCAGTTTCATAAAATACACACATTTCTAATAAAGTATAATTTTATTATATATTATATAGTTTGTATAGCAAATTATAGGGGAAAAATTATATTATAGGCGTAAATAACGAGATTATTTGTTATAATAGGGGTATAGAAAATATAAGATATAATGCAAAATCTTTACAGTATTGTAACCTATAATTAACGGTTTTGTTATATGATTGATTTTGATTGGATGTGAGATTATGAGTAAGAAAAAGTTTAAAGATGACAATATATATAAAGTTAGAAGAGTTTTAGTAGGATTAGGGTTTATTCTAATCGTATTTGTTTTATATAAATTAATAGGTGGAATTATTCTTATTTTTAGACCAGACGATACAAATACGGTAAGTGCAGACTCAAGTAATAGGGTTGTAAATAATCAAGAAATAGAGTTCTATGAAAATCCAATTCAAGAAGTAATTTATGAAAAGACAAAAAAAATATATAAAGACACTAGTAAGAGAGAGGACTATTATAACAAAGCAGTTAATTTAAGGTCTAAAGCAATGGGCAGAGCAGATCAACAAAGCAAAGATGAAAAAGTGGTTTATTTAACATTTGATGATGGACCATCTAACAAGATTACTCCTCAAATATTAGATGTTTTAAAGAAATATGATGTGAAAGCAACATTTTTCGTAATAGGTGAATTGGCTGAAAAGAATCCAGAATATATTAAGAGAATTCACAATGAGGGACATGCTATAGCAAATCATACTTATTCTCATGATTATGATTATATATATAGTGGTGTAGATCATATGCTGGATGATATTAATAAATTAGATGAGCTTATTGAAGAAATTATTGGTGAAGAATTTGTCGGAAAGATATTTAGATTTCCAGGTGGGTCTTTCGGTGAAAAGAAAGAGCCTTATAGAGAAGCATTAGACGAATTAAACTATATATATTATGATTGGAATTCTGTAAATGGAGATGCTGAAGGTCAAAAGATAGCAGCTTCAAAATTGGTATCTAGATTTAATGACACTACAGGTGCATATAATACTATAATTGCGTTGATGCATGACTCTAATACCAAGCAGACAACAGTAGAAGCATTACCTACAATCATTGAAGGATTGCAGGCAAAAGGATATGAGTTTAAGACTCTGGGAGAGGTGTAAAATGACAAAAGTGCTATTAGTTGAAGATGAAGAAGCTATAAGAAAATTTGTGAAAATAAACTTAGAACGAGAAGGCTATGATGTAATTGAAGCTGGTAGTGGCGAAGAAGGAATAGAAAAAGCCATGAGTGAAGAGCCAGATATTGTAGTCTTAGATGTTATGTTGCCTGGAATAGATGGTTTTCAAGTGTGTAGAGAATTAAGAAGCGAAAAAGAAAGTCTAGGAATTATTATGCTAACAGCTAAAAGCCAAGACATTGACAAAATACTTGGTCTTGAATATGGTACTGATGACTATATGACCAAACCTTTTAATCCTACTGAGCTAGTTTTGAGAATTAAATCGCTTGAAAGAAGGATAGAGGGTAATACAGAAGAAAAAGAAGCTGAAAGCATACTTGAGTTTCCACCATTTAAAATAGATACTTATGCTAGGAGATTTTATAAAGACGGTGTGGAAATTGAATTGACTCCAACAGAATATATGATAGTAAAACTGTTTTTAGAAAATCCTGGGAAAGCAATTAAAAGAGATGAAATGCTTAATTTAGTTTGGGGATATGACTTCATTGGAGACTCTAAAATTGTAGATGTAAACATTCGAAGAGTAAGAGCGAAAATAGAAGAAGACGCAGCAAAACCTAAGTATATTGAAACTGTATGGGGACTGGGATATCGTTGGAAAACCAATTGATTGAGGTGTAATAGTTGAGGAAGAGTATAAAGAGCAGACTTGTAAAAAGCTTCTTGTTAATAATAGTCATCACAGTGGCGATTATTGAAATAGCTATAATAAATGCAAGTAAGGTTTACTCCTACAAGAGTATTGAGAATATGCTGACTAGAAGTATTGAGATGTCTGTTGAATCATTTGAACTATTTTATGGCAATTATAGTTTAGATGATTTAGTAATAAATGATCATCTTAGAATATGGAGTCATTCTCAAACAGAAGCTCAAATCATTGATAGAGATGGAAATATAAAATTAGATACATTAGGTGCAAAAATTGGCTCTACATCTGATTATTCAGATGTAGAGTCTGCATTAAAGGGTAAAAAAGGAGTTTGGACTGGAGAAGTAGATTACAGTAATGAACCAGTCCTTTCTGTTTCCATGCCTTTAAAAGACAATTTAGATGAAATAGTGGGAGTAATTAGATATACTACAGGTCTTGGAGCGACAAATAGAAACTTGAAAACTGTTAACTCTTTCTTTTTATTTATGGGTTTCTTTATCATAGCATTAGCAACTGGAGTGAGTATTCTATTATCTAATTCCATAGTAAAACCGCTTAAGAGTTTGAACAAAGTTGCTGAAAAAATGGCAGACGGACAATATAAAGTTAGAAGCAATATAGAATTAAACGATGAAATAGGACAATTGTCAGATACTCTTAACTACATGGCAGAGGAAATAATCAAAAAGGATCAGATAAAAAATGACTTTATATCTTCAATTTCCCATGAATTGAGAACTCCGCTAACTTCGATTAAAGGTTGGGCAACTACCCTTAAAACCATTAAACCTGTTGATGAAGATTTACTTGAAGATGGACTTACTATTATAGAAGATGAGTCAGATAGGCTTTCAAAAATGGTTGAGGAATTATTGGACTTCTCTAGATTTATATCTGGTAGAGTTCAATTAGATAAAGAGCCTTTTGATTTAAGAGCTACACTTAATATGGTAATTACTCAAATGCGTCCACATATGAAGCAAAACAACCACTTTTTCATAGTTGATATGGCTGATAATTTCGATGTGTTAATCGGAGATGAAAATAGAATTAAGCAAGTACTTATAAACATATTGGACAATGCTGTTAAGTTTACTGATAAGAGTGGTGTGATTACACTATTTGCTAGGAAAAACAACTTAAACAATATTGTGATTACCATAAGGGATAGCGGAGTAGGAATCTCGGAAGAAGAATTACCTAGAATCTTAGAAAAGTTCTATAAAGGCGAACATAGCAAGAGTCATACAGGTATAGGACTTTCGGTGAGCCAAGAAATAGTAGCACTTCATAATGGTACAATTGAAATTAAGTCGAAGTTAAATGAAGGTACTGATGTTATAATAACTCTACCTGCTCCAAAGGAGGATGAAATAGAACATGAAACAAACTAAACTCTCTTTTATTTTAGTTCTTATGGTTTTATTATTGACTTCTTGTTCTCTTTTAGATGCAACAATGGTTGAGAATATTGATCCGCCTAAGCTGACTGTTTCTCCAATAAATGGGAAATGGCATGTGGAATCAGGAATAAGTCTAGTAGACGGTGTTGAAAGCAAAAGTTTAGGCAATGTATATATCGGTCAAGAAGTGCTTTTTGATATAAGCGGAATAGTCTTAGTAGACGAGTATATAATTCAGCCAGGCTTTAATATAAAAAATGTAAATGGAGCTAGATTTGTACGAGAGAAATATGATGCAAACCCTAGTAAGATTGCATTTTTAAATAAAGACGTTGATATAATTTCAGTTTTTGATAATGAAGTCTTAAACTACGACATCATCATGGAAACAGAAGATGTTTGCTATATTTATGATTCAAATATACTTTATAAATTAGTAAAAGACGTTGATGAAATCAGTGAAAAGGAAGTAAAAGAAAGAATAAATGAAAAAATAGCACTTGCTCAATTGATAGATAGTGAAAGCAAAAATAATAATGCTCTGTTATTAGGGTTTAAGACTTATTCATATGATGAGAGAAACAATCTTCCAAACTGGAAGTATTCAACGCTATTCATTGATTTTTCCAGAAATACAGTGAATAATGTGTATGTGATAGATGATATGTTGGTGCCTAAAACCAGTGGATTTTGGAGTCTTATTCCTTCAAGACAGAATAATTCTAAAATTATTGAGGACAGGTTCATAATGGTTCCAGCGAATAAAAATATATCTCTTGTGACCACAGGCGAAATGGAATCGGATAGTTATGTTGAAGAAGTGGACGGTACAAATATTAAAAACATCCAATATATAAATCCTAACTATATGTCTATTGAAGAAACTGTAAATACTAAAGATAATGAAAAGAAAATGTTAAGGGTATATAATCTAGACGATTTACCCCTTGAAAAACCACTTAAACTGTCTCAGTTCATTAAGAACGGGGAAAAGCTATATGCAGACTCATTAAAAATTAATAACATCTTAGAGAGCGATTACGACACTGATGAGAAAAATGTAGGAATATATAGGACGAATGGAAACTGGGGTATTAAAGGAAGAGTTAATTATTTAGAAAATAGCATTAATCAGAATAAAGATTTCCAAATTATACCGAAACTTCCGAATGAATATACTAAACTTGAGAACCATAATATTTCCATTGAAGAAGTCAAAAAAGTAATTCCAAAATTTGATGATGTGTTCATTTCCCCAAATGGACAGAATATAATAGTTTTAAATGGAGATGAAATAAGCATTCATGCAAGAGTAGATGGAAGTATAAGACCTAGTAGCTACTATTCTCTAAAGTTAGAGCCAAATACTACACCTATAATGAGTGAATGGACAGAAGGAAAGGGAATTGACAATTGGCGCATTGAATTAAATAATATTGGCGCTAGTAAGATTAAATAGTTTAAAAGATAAAAAAATAGTGTATAATCATAACATGAGGTGATTATTTTGGAAAAAATCGGTTTACTACTTTCTAACCATACAGATTACTTATATATTACATTTTATGTTGGAATAGCAGCTATAATCGTAACCTATATAGTGCATTTTGTGACTAAATCAATTAAATTTGCTAAATATATACCTGGAATAGCGATGGTGTTTTTTGGCGTTCTTACTTTTTTCAGCGTAATAGGGAAATTATTCGATGAAAATGCAGCTAATCTATTAGCAGTTTCTATGATTGGAATTGGAATAGGGTGTATTTCTTTGTGTTTTGCTTTGATATTGGGAGTAATTAATAAAAATAGTAGCAGAAACAAAGATAGTGCGTCTAAGTATTATGATGAAAGCGATGAAATAGATTATTAGAAGAGAATAATGTGGTAAATTTTAATGTGTATAGAAACTAGGCATATTGCTGTCAAACAGCTAAATATGACCTAGTTTTTTTAATTTTATTATAATAAAGAGACTAATAGTGAAAAAAATATTTATTAAATGTACTATTTTATACCAAAAATGCTTTGATTTGCTTTTATTTAGAGTAGAAATGATATATAATTTGTTAAAGGACTTATAAAAACAATATATTTTGAGGAGGGGTTTGATTTGAAGGCAAAAAATAAGAACACAGAGATTATTTTTATTGGACTTGCTTTTTTTGCTTCTTATTTTGGAGCAGGAAATTTAATATTTCCACCAAAACTTGGTTTAGAAGCAGGGACTAGCTGGTTACCGGCTATATCCGGATTAGTACTTTCTGGTATTTTTCTACCTTTGTTAGCATTAATGATAATTTCTTTGGCAGGCGGCTCAGTTGACAATATCACATCAAGAGTGAGTAAACACTTTTATAAAATCTTGGTAGGAAGTATTATGGTATTTGCAAACTTTGTATCAGTTCCTCGTACAGCTGCTGTTGCAACTGAAATGGGCATACAAGGTATTTTTCCTGAATTGCCATATGTTCCGCTAGTAATAGGTTACTTCTTATTTGCATTTTACTTTGCAAGGACGAAAGAAAGCGTAATTGATAAGATAGGGAAGCTTCTTACACCGGCACTAGTAGTTATTTTATTTGTAATAGTTGTTAAGGGAGTATTTTTTCCTATAGGAACAGCGTCTGCACCAGTTGTTTCAAATCCGTTTTTACATTCGTTTCTCGGTGGATATCAAACGGGAGACGTTTTAGTTAGCTTTATGATGCCTAATGTATTTATGGGGGCAATTACCAGCAAGGGATTTACATCAGATGAAGACAGAAATAGTGCAACTTTTAAAGCGTGTGCTATAGCATTCTTATGTTTGTTAATAGTTTATGGTGGATTATTGATAATAGGAGCTCATAGTGGAAATCATTTTGACGCTAATACAGTTGAAAGTGCGGCACTTCTTTCAGGTATAGTAACTTTAGTTGGCGGGAAAATAGGTATGATAGGATTTGGTATAGCAGTATTTCTTGCTTGTATAACTACTGCTGTTGCACAAATTACTTCCATTGCAGACTATTTTGTGGAATTGAGTAATGATAAATTAAATTATCAAATTACTGCTGCTGTAGTGGCAACTGTAGGAACTTCTGTAGCATTACTTGGAGTTGACAAGATAATTGTTTTCTCAACACCGCTTTTCCATGCGATGTATCCAGCTTGTTTAGCTTTGATTATATTAGGACTATTAAGAAATGTGCTTCCAAATGATGGTTCATTTAAAGTTTCAATGGCTTTAACTGTAGTATATAGTTTATTTGAAGCATTGCTTTCTACAGGTATGGAAGTAAGTTTCATTACTACTATCGTTACTAAAATGTCACTTTATGCACAAGGCATGGGTTGGATAGTACCGTTTTTAGTAGGCTTGATTGGTGGAACTATAATATATTACATAATACCTAATAAAAAATTGAACAATTAATATGCAATATAAAAGTACCACAGTGATTATTATTAAAACTGTGGTACTTTTGATTAATTACTGATTTTTACTATTGATCAATTCAAGTTTCTTGATTTTGGTCAATTTTTTTATTGCATGTTCTCTTTTTAAAGCATCTGACCTATCTTCATATTCTTCATGATAGACCAATCTCACAGGCAATCTTCCTCTTGTGTACTTAGCTCCATTACCTTCATTATGCGTAATAAGTCTTTTTTCTATGTCAACAGTATATCCCGTATATAGACTTTTATCATTACACTCCAAAATATATACATAAAACAATTATTCATCACCCATAACTTTATCTACTGCTGATTTAACTTCAGAATAGTTAAATCCTCTCGAACTCAAATACCTAAATAGTTTTTGATATACCTTGTTTTTATCTTGTCCACGAAGTGAATTATATTTATTCTCCGCTAATTCCAAACAGTTGTCATAGGCAATATCATCAGGTATCTCCTTAAGATAGGTATTTATAATATCACTAGGTACACCTTTTTGTATAAGCAGATATTTGATTTTATTTTGTCCAAATTTGTTATTTTTAAGCTTTTCCTCTACAAACATTTCAGTATATCTGTAGTCGTCGATAAAAGAATGTTCTTTCAGATAATCAATTATTTTCGATTGCTGTTCTTTAGGAATATTTTTATCTCTCATATATCTAAACAATTCAGTTTCAGTCTTCATAGCTCTTGAAGCATATTTTATTGCCTTATTCATATTGGAGTTATAGTCCTCGATTTGGGAAATTTCATCAAGTATAGCTTTATCTACTTCTTTGTTTTCAAAAAAGTTGAAATGGAGTAGAGTATCCTCTGAGATTCCTAAGAAAAATGCATCATCTACATATAAACTATATCTATGAGGATTGTTTTTTTGAACTTCAATTTTCGTTATCTTCATAATCAATCATTCTTTAGTATTTCAGATACTAGGAGATAAATTCCTAGAATAATAAAGATTGCTGGCCACATAATCGGTTTAATGTGACGAAATATCTCATCAAACTGATAGAAAATATTTGGCATATATCTTTTTGCTAGCTGATATAGTCCTATTAAAACCAATAATACACCTATTACAGACTTAGTGTGATTTGGAGAATTTGTACTAGTGTTTTGCTCATAAGTATTTTTTCTCTTACTATCTTCAAAGTCGTCAAAATTATAGTATTCAGTTTTGTCATTACTACTGCTTTCATCGCTCTTATTATATCTATAATTATTTGAATACGGATCCTGGGTATTACTGAAATCATTCCATTGCGCATCTCTTGGTCTAAGAGTTATAAAAAACGGCGATAATAAGTACATAAATATAAGTATTGGACCAGGACTACCTATGAAAAAAAACAATAGAAATGCAATTCTAACTATTGTTGAGTCGATATTAAAGTATTCGGCAATCCCACCGAGAGTTCCCAAAAACACTTTGTCATTTCTAGATCTATATAATTTATTGTTCATAAATGCACCTCCATCTTTTTATATTATCAAATTCTGTGTATTTACTCAACTCAAATAGCAAAGAATACACATAATTCTTTATTTTGGTAGTCTTTTGTGTTAATATTAATGTGACATAGGAGGTGCTCAAATTGTTTGAAATATTATCAATGGCGTTAAAGTATGTTTTCATATTGATTATTTACATTTTCATCATTAATATCATAAGACTAATATACCTTGATATACGCTCGATAAATACAGATTCTTCAGAGACTGATTCATCCTATTTAAAAGTTATTAATAGATTAGATACATTAGATTTTAGAATGCAAGAGTACTATCCATTAATAGATGAATTAAGTATTGGGAGAAATGCTAAGAACGATATAGTTATAAAAGATAAAGTTGTATCAAAAAATCATGCTCATATTTTCTATGAAGATGGTTTATATTTTATTGAGGATTTAAATAGCTCCAATGGGACTTATTTAAATGGAGAACAAATAGATGAGATAATCGAATTGCGTGATGGTGACAGAATCGGAGTCGGATTTGTACAGTTTCTATTTGTTAATAGATAGGTGATGAAATGTTAACTAAAACGGCTAAATTAAGAAAGCCAAGAAATGTATTGCTATTATTTGATATTTTGGCAATAGGTTTGCTTTTGCTTTACGATAAGACAGAAGTAAATCAAACTATTGGTGCTATGACGGCTGGTTTGATAATACTGTTGTACCTTTCCAATTTGCTATTGGAAAAAATAAGTACTGGTGATAATTACATATTTCTAATTGTCTCCATGCTACTTTCAATAGGCGTAGTTATGAACTATAGCATAGATCAATATTTTGGCTTCAAGCATATATTGTGGGCATTGGTCGGTATAGTATGTTTTTATATTACATACTTTCTACTAAAAGGATTTAACTTTTGGGATAAATTGATGAATTTCTATATAGCTGTGAGTATATTGCTATTCTTGGCAACTATGATTTTTGGTGATAGTAGACTTGGTTCAAAGAACTGGATACAGATTACTTCATCAATTTCAATTCAACCCTCAGAGTTTATAAAAATACTGCTCATATTTATAATAGCTTGTTATTATTGCAATGAGAAAAAATTCAAGGAAATAAAATACTCCTCTTTAATACTGATGGGGATAGTTTATATTTTCATAGGTTTCTTATTTCTACAAAGAGACTTGGGAACAGCAGTAATGTTTCTAGCCATCTTTACAGGAATTCATTTCATTTATGAAGAAGATAGGAAACTTGTATGGGGTAATGTCGTACTTGCACTACTAGGAGTCGTTGCAGGTTATTTCCTATTTGGTCATGTGAGGAAGAGATTCAATATATGGTTGAATCCTTATATGGTTGGGGGAGAACAGATTTTAGAATCCCTTTATGCGATTTCCTCAGGAGGCTTTTTCGGCTCTGGAATAGGACTTGGATATCCAAAACTTATACCTGTAGTTAATTCAGACTTTATATTTGCTGCAATCTGTGAGGAAATGGGACTGTTTACTGGAATGGGAATAATTATATTGTTCGTATTTCTAGTATATAGAGGATTTAAAATTTCTTTAGTACAGCCTAATAAATTCTTTAAAATACTATCTCTTGGAATAAGTATTTTATTTGGAATTCAGGCGTTTTTGGCAATAGGCGGAGTAGTAAAGTTTATTCCAATGACGGGAATTACTCTTCCTTTCGTATCATATGGCGGTAGTTCTATGATTTCGAGTTTTATTGCACTTGCAGTTTTACAAGTCGGCTCAGAGGATTTGAGTTATAAGACAGAAAGAGAGGAACAGATATGACAGATAAAGAGAAAAAGCGTACCTTACTTCTTCTTGGCTCAATAATCTTCATATTTGTTCTGATGATGGTTTATTTAAGTTATTTCCAATTCTTTAAAGCTGATAAAATGAAACATTCTGCTGGAAATAGAAGAAATTTTATAGAAGAAGAGACGGTAGTAAGAGGGGATATTTTCGATAGAAATGGTGAAGTTTTAGCTTCGTCAAATTCTGTAGAAGAAAATTATAAGAGAAACTATTCATATCCTGAATTGTATAGTCACATAATAGGATATTCAGATAAAACATTAGGTAAAACCGGATTAGAAGCTGCTTATAATGATTATTTATTAAATAAGACTAATGTAGGTTTGGTAGATGCCATAAAGAGATACCTTTCTCCAGAAGAAATGAAAGGTAATTCCTTAGTTTTAACTGTAGATAATTTAATACAAAAGAAGACTCATGAACTAATGCAAGGGAAAAAAGGAGCAGTTGTAGCTCTTAATCCTAAAACTGGCGAAGTGTATTCAATGGTAAGTATGCCAGATTTTAATCCTAGCACCATTGCTGAAGATTGGGCCAGTATAAATGAAAACAGCGATGGACAGCTATTTAATAGGGCAATAAAAGGGAAGTATCACCCAGGTTCTATTTTTAAAGTAGTTACTGCAGCATCGTTCTTACGTGATGCGAACTTGGATTTAAAATATGTTCATACGGGAGAAGAAATTGTTGATGGATATAAATTCCACGACACTACTAAGAAATCCCTTGGAGAAGTAGGTCTTGAAACAGCTTTTACTTATTCGCTTAATACTTATTTTGCCAATAAAGTAATGGCAATGGGCAAAAATACTTTCGGAAAGACTGCTGAAGACTTTATGTTTAATAAGAATATTCCTTTTGAGCTAAGTGTTACTGAATCCGTTTTTAATTATAAAGATGATATAAGCAAAGTGGATATAGCATCTTCTGCAATTGGACAAGGGAAAGTGTTAACTAATCCTATGAATATGGCATTAGTAGCAGCAGGGGTAGCAAATGAAGGCTTGATAGTTGAGCCTCACATAATAAAGAGAATAGAAGATGCATCAGGAAATGTAATTAAGTCTACTGAAACTAAAGAATTAAATCGTGCTGTCTCAGTGGAAATAGCAGATAAATTGAAAGATATGATGGTTGATGTAGTCAATAAAGGAACTGGTAAGAGTGCTGCAATTAAGGGAATTCAAGTAGCAGGTAAAACCGGAACTGCACAAAATGAAAGTGAAAATGAGCATACGTGGTTTATAGGTTTTGCTCCTGCAGAAAATCCAGTAATAGCCATAGCAGTAGTACTAGAAAAATCTGGTGGAACTGGTAGTACAGAAGCTGCTCCTATAGCAAGAGAAATTATTAGGACAGCTATTAATAGATTAAATACGATACAATAAAAAAATCCTTGTGGATTATTTCCACAAGGATTTTAAATGTCGTTTTATAAAAACTTGCCTTTTAAGTTCTTCCAATAGTGGTTCTTTTGGAAGATTAACCTATTTATTTTCTTCTTAGATACTCTTAAATTGATTTTTTGAAGATTCTTATAAGATAATTCCATTCCATCTACGATGACTAGACTGCTGTTTTCATATCTTTTTTCTGGTCTAAGAGATATTACTGAGTCTCCAGGCACTATGATGCTGGAAGGCAACGATCTAAACGCAACGCTATTTATTGGAGCCATCGGAGTTATTTGCAAAGTATGTAGTGTTGGATATACGATACTTCCTCCAAGAGAATAGTTATAGCCAGTACTTCCACAAGGAGTGCTTATCATAATTCCATCTCCACTAAAAGTCTGCAGGTGGTTTTTATCTATGGCAACATCCATATGAATTATTTTAGATCCTTGTCCTTTAAGAATAATCTCATTGATTGCATTTAAGTAAAAACGTCTATTTTTAACGAAAACTTCTGCTCCAACTAATAGTGTTTCGTCTATTATATAATCACCATTCTTTAACATCCTTAAGAACTCATCAATTTCCTCTGGATTAATCTCTTGATAAAAACCTAAATGTCCAGTATTAATACCAACAAATGGAACTAATGGAAAATTATTTCTGTGAACAGCTTTAATAAAGGCACCATCACCTCCAATACAAATAGTAGCAAGAGCATTTTTGCTAAAAGTAGTGGATGCCTCAAAATCATATTTTTTTAGTTGCTTTAATAAATAGTCTTTTACATTTCTCGACATATAATTAGTATTTGAAACAATGTTCAATATATCAGTCATAATTCAATCCTTTCACTTACAATATATCTATTATTACATAAAGGAGAGGAAAAAAAAACCACAAACTAAATAATTTGCTATAATAATTCATAGGAGGAGAGTAATGGAGCATATTTCACATAATTATGAAGGGTTTAATGTAAAAATAGATAGTGAATCTACTGTAATAGAGTGCTTACAAAAACTTGAGCTCTCTAAAAGGTATATTAGATATCTCTTTAATAATAAATGTGTCTATATAAATGGACTCGTTGCAAATAAAAGTAAAATGGCAGTAAAGGGAGACATCATCGAAATTAAATTTCTTGATGAAATACGAGAGAGCAATCCATGTGAAAGTTCATTAGATATTGTATATGAAGATTCTCAAATATTAGTGATAAATAAGAGTCCAAATGAAGTAGTACATCCGACTTCATCTCATCAAGAAAACACTTTGTTGCAAAAAATAGAGTATTATTTCCAATCTAAAGGCATAAATAGGAAAGTAAGACTAATTAATAGACTGGATAAGGACACTTCCGGATTGTTATTAATAGCTAAAAATCCATTTATAGACCAGCAGATATCAAAACAGATTGAAAGTGGTCAAGTAGAGAAAAAGTATATAGCTATTTGTAATGGAACTATCGAAAATGATTACGGAGTCATTGAAGAACCAATACTATTCTTACAAGACGGAACTACAAAAAAATATGTTGACAGTAGTGGGCAATATGCTAAAACTGAATACTGGGTTATAAAACGTATGGAAAACATGACTTTGATTGAGATAAAGCTTCATACAGGTAGGTCACATCAAATAAGGGTTCATTTTAGCCATATAGGACATTTTATAATTGGAGATACATTATATGGTCTGAAGAG
>JAAYFG010000099.1 GCA_012728335.1 Tissierellia bacterium
AATTTTCTTTGCCATTTCTAAACCAATAAGCCTGCCTCCTAGAGAAAGGATATTGGCATTATTGTGTAGTCTTGAAAGCTCAGCGCTTAAAGGCTCATTACAAAGTGCACATCTTGCACCCTCTACTTTATTTGCTGCAATCGAAATTCCAATTCCAGATCCACAAACTACTATACCAAAATCACTTTTATTATCAACAACATTTCTTGCTACTGCTTTTCCGTAATCTGGGTAATCTACTGAATCTAATGAATGAGTACCTAAATCTTCAACTTCATAATTTGATTCCAATAAATACTCTTTTACTTGTTCTTTTAATTCATAACCAGCATGATCGCTTCCTATAGCTATTTTCATTTGTTTTCTCCTTTAATAATCTTATTAGAACATGCTTTTTTAAGTCTATTCATAACAGCAAGTCCCATCTCATTTTCTTCAAATCCTTCGCACAGTATTAAGTCTACACCTATTCTATCAAATTCTCTTAGTGAACCAAAAAGTCTATGAGCTACTTCATTTAAATTGTCTCTACTACCCATATCTAAAACCAATACATTTTCTCTATCGAATTCAGAAACATTTTCGGTCGTAGAAAGCACCCCAATTTTTTTAGTTCTATTTTTAGCTATATATTCTTTCATATTCCTTACTATTTCTTCATTTCCACCAGTAAAAAGTAGTGCTTCTGCATCTGGTGCATAGTGTTTATACTTTTGTCCAGGTGATTTTGGTATTAAGTCAGAACTTGATTCCAATATTGTACTATCTATTTCAAGGTTTGGAATATATGCCCTTAGCATTTCAAAAGTTACTGCTCCTGGTCTTAGAATCATTGGATTTTTTACTGATAAATCTATAACCGTAGATTCTAATCCCACTTCTGTATCGCCATCAGAAACTATCATATCTACTTTTCCATCTAAATCATGTCTACAGTGTTCTCCACTAGTTGGACTTGATTTTCCAGAAGTATTTGCTGATGGACCTGCCAACGGAGTGTCTGAGGCTTTAATTAGACTGAGAGTAAACTTTCTGTTAGGCATTCTAACTGCTACTGTATCCAGGCCAGCAGTAATTTCCTTTGGAATTATATTGCTCTTTTTGAAAATCATAGTCAATGGACCTGGCCAAAACTTTTCTATTAGCAAATCAGATATTTCAGGTCTATCTACAACTAGTCTATCCAACATCTCTATTGAAGAAACATGTAAGATTACAGGGTTGTCAAGTGGTCTTCCCTTTGCAGCATATACATTCCTAACTGCTTGACCATTTAACCCATCAGCTCCTAATCCATAAACAGTTTCAGTAGGAAACACTACTAATTTTCCTTCTCTTATTAATTCACTGGCTTTGTTTACAGTTTCATCAAAGTTTATTTCGTTTATTTCTATATATTCTGTATGCATTTCCTCATCTCTTTCCATTAATATTATACCATTGGAAAGCCATCATTCAAGTTAAAAATATTCTTACAACTCCAATTAGAACTACAAATATAAAAAAAGACACTGATAACAGTGTCTTCAATATTAAAATTACTCTCTGTAAGATAATTCTTTGTCTAAAAGGTATAGACCTTGGAACTTTTCGTTAATACCTTTAAACTTAGCTACTAAACCGTTGAAAGAATCTTCTTCTTCTCTTTGTTCAGTAATAAACCAATTCAAGAAATCCATAGTTGGATAATCTTTGTTCGCTACTGCAATATCCATAAGTTCATGAATTCTTCTAGTAACTTCTTTTTCATGAGCTAATGCAGCTTCAAATAGCTCTGTAAATGTTTCAAACTCAGCTTTTGATCCATTGATTACAGGAAATTCAACACGATGTCCAATCTCATTTAGATAGTCGAAAAATTTCATTGCGTGTTCATATTCTTCTTTTGCTTGTTCAATAAAGAAATGTGAAATACCGTTCATATCTCTATCTGCAGCATATCCTGCATAATCTAAATAAATGTATCCTGATTCAAGTTCAAATGCAAATTGTTTTTGTAATTTTTCTAATAATTCGTTATTTATAGTCATAGCTACCTCCTGATTTTAAGTTAATTTCATCCAATCAATTATTACCCTAGAAATCTCTATTCAATCATAATTACTCAATTATTTAGTAATTAATCATCATCTTCTGACTCTCCATTAGACTTGCTTATTGGTAGTACAGTAAGTAGGACTTTTTCAATTCTCTTGTCTTTGATTTCAAGCACTCTAAAATTGTATTCGTCATCTTCTATTTCACGTGGTTTAGCATCATTCTCACTTGGAATATAGCCTAATAGTTCTATAACCATTCCACCTATAGTATCATGATTTTCTGACTCCAATGTCGTATCTATTTCATCATTGATATCGTCAAGATTTGTAGAACCTAGAATTACGTATGAATTGTCCCCAACTCTCTTAATGTCTTCAACTTCATCATCGTATTCATCTTCTATTTCTCCAACGATTTCTTCAACGATATCTTCCATCGTGACCATTCCAGATAGTCCACCGTATTCGTCAATCAAAAGGGCTACGTAGTTTTTACTAGCTTGTAACTCCTTTAATAGATGATCAATGTTTTTACTTTCAGGAACAAAATAAGGTGGTTTCATAACTTTGTCTATATTCATTGATTTAAAGTTATTTTGACTTAGCTCAGCAAATAAATCCTTTATGTTTATCATTCCTATGATATTATCCGGATTTTCTCTGTATACTGGAACTCTTGAGTATCCTTTTTCAAGCATTTCA
>JAAYFG010000100.1 GCA_012728335.1 Tissierellia bacterium
TGGTAATATCATCTAATACATTTATCTTATTCATTTAAATCTTCCTTCATCTGCTTACTGTCAGTACTAATTTTACTTAGTAAGTTCATAGCTTCAAGTGGTGACATTACATTTATATTTATATTAGAAAGCCTGTCTAAAAAATTCATTAACTTTATATCATTAAAAGTAAGTTCCTTAGGCTCATTTTTAGGTTTTGTATCCTCATTTCCAATCATTTGAATGGAATGAGAGTTTTCAATCTTTGTAAGAACTTCATTAGCTTTAGATATTACATCTTCGTGGACGCCAGCAAGTTTTGCAACTTCGATTCCATAAGATTTATTAGTTCCACCTTTAATAACTTTTCTTAAAAACACTATGGTATCATTGGCTTCCATTACAGAAATTGTAAGGTTTTCTATCTCATCATAGACTTCTGAAAGTTGAATTAGTTCATGATAATGAGTAGCAAATATGGTCTTAGCTTTCACATTATTAATGATGTATTCAATAAGCGACCACGCTATACTAAGTCCATCATAAGTACTAGTCCCTCTTCCGACTTCATCTAGTAAAATTAAACTTTTATCCGTCGCATTTCTAATGATGTGAGCAACTTCTTTCATTTCCACCATGAAAGTACTTTCACCTTTAGATAGATTATCTGAAGCACCAATCCTAGTGAAAATTCGGTCCATAATTGCGATGTCAGCTGTTTCTGCAGGTACATAGCAACCAATATGTGCCATAAGGGCAATAATTGCAATCTGACGCATATAAGTTGATTTACCAGCCATATTAGGTCCAGTGATTAGATATAAAAACTTTTCATTAGACATATGGGTATCATTTTCAATAAAAGTATCCGATATTTTCTCTATTACCGGATGTCGTCCACCAAATATGTCTATTTCACCAGTCTCATTCAAAATAGGTCTAATATAATTGTTTTGGTTAGAAACATATGCTAGTGAAAGCAATACATCAAGCTCGGCAATATTATTTGCAAGCTTTTGAAACCTAAGTATATTTTCACTTATAATATCTCTGATGCGAATAAATATTTCGTATTCTAATGATACAATAGTTTCATTTGAACCTAATATCTTAACTTCCATATCTTTTAGTTCTTCAGTAAAAAATCTTTCAGAACCTACTAAAGTCTGTTTTCTTATGAAATAATCCGGAACTCTGTCTAAATTTGAGTTAGTAATTTCAAAATAATAGCCTAATATCTTATTGTATCTAATTCTTAAATTCTTAATTCCGGTCTTTTCACGTTCTGAGTTCTCATAGTCAAGAATCGAATCTTTCCCGTAAATAGTGCTATTCTTCAATTCATCAAGTTCTTCACTAAAGCCCTCTTTTATAAGATTTCCCTCTCTTATGGTATTAGGGGCATCTTCTCTTATGGAGTTAGCTATTAAATCCTTTATATCTTCCATCGGGTCAAGTGATTGTTCTCGTAAATTTAGAATTGGACTATCATATTGTCTCAGTAGAAATTTAATCTTTGGCAAATTATCAATTGATCGCAATAGAGCCAACATGTCTTTACCGTTGGAATTTCCATTGCTAATCCTTACCATTAGTCTTTCAATATCATAAATGTCATTTAAATAAACTCTTAAATCATCAAGTTTAATCAAATCTGTCAATAATACATCTAATACATCTAGTCTTTCTTCAATTTTAGATTTATTAATAAGAGGTCTTTCTAGCCATTTCTTAAGCATTCTGGACCCCATTGCAGTTTTAGTTTTATCAAGTATTCCTATAAGGGAACCTTGTTTTTTGTTTTGTGAAATCGTACTGTATATCTCTAAATTATAAAGAGTATTAGTATCAAGTATCATATATTGATTGCTTTCAATATAGTGAATGGACTGGATATGAGAGTAATCAGATTTTTGGGTACTATCTAAATACTTGAAAATTTGATTTAGAGAAGCTAATACTATGTGGTTACTCTTAATATCAGCATAGTCAATACCAATTATCTCATATTTATCTAGATTGTTATAAAGTTGAACGATATCAACTTTTTCATTAACTTGATTTATAAGTGCTTTAAATTCTGAATTTATATAATCAATAATATTAGCATTATATAATCCAGTATTAATTATTATCTCTCTTGGATTAATAATCTCGAGATTATTTCTGGTAAAAGCAAACGAGCTTTCTTCATCACCAGAATATGCACTGAAATTCAGTTCACCAGTTGAGAAATCAACATAGCTAATACATGCACCATCAGTATCGAAATAGATGGAGCATAAATAATTGTTATTGTGACTGTCTAGAGCATCTAAATCCATAATAGTACCAGGAGTGACTACTCTGACCACTTCCCTTTTAACTATTCCTTTTGCAAGTTTAGGGTCTTCGACCTGATCACAAATAGCAACTTTATATCCTTTATCTACTAGTTTTATAAGATAAGTATCTGCAACATGATATGGAACTCCACACATAGGAATCTTTTCATCTAAACCAGCATCTCTTGCCGTCAAAGTGATTTCAAGTTCTCTGGACGCAGTAATGGCATCCTCCAAAAACATTTCATAGAAATCACCAAGTCGAAAGAATAGAATGCAATCCTCATATTCATTTTTTATCTGCAAATACTGTTGCATCATAGGTGTTAATTTTGAAAAATCAACATCTTTAATCAATTAACTCACCCTCTAAAGAAAATGTATTGGCATCAGTTATCTTTACCTTTACAATCTTTCCAATTAAATCGCTTGTTCCTACAAAATTTACTAATTTGAAGCCGTCTGTTCTACCACTGACTTTAGTATCATCAGTTTTTGATATTTCATCTACTAGAACTTCCACTTCAGTTCCTATAAGTTTTGTGTTCTTTTCATTTCCTATATCATAAAGAACATCTAATAACCTATTAAATCTCTCTAATTTAACATCATGAGGAATTTGATCTTCATAGTATGCTGCTTTAGTCCCACTTCGTTTTGAATATAAGAAAGTGTATGCAAAATCAAATTTACACTTCTTAACTAAGTCCAGAGTTTCTTCAAAGTATTCTTCAGTTTCTCCAGGAAAACCAACAATAATATCAGTAGAAAGGACTATGTCTGGATATACTTCCTTTACTTTTTCAATTTTACTAATATATTTCTCTTTAGTGTAATGTCTATTCATTCGTTTTAATATCTCATCACTTCCAGATTGAACTGGCAAGTGAAGATGTTTTGATAATTTGTCTAACTTTCCATATTGTTCCAATAATTCATCCGAGATGTCTTTTGGATGTGGAGTCATAAACCTTATTCTCTCCAATCCAGGAATTGCATTAATCAATTCTAGAAGTTCAGAAAAACTACAAGGTCTATCCAAGTTTTTACCATAAGAATTTACATTTTGTCCAAGTAAAGTGACTTCTTTGTATCCATTATTGGCAAGTTCAGTAATTTCTTTTACTATATCTTCAGGTTTTCTACTTATTTCACGTCCTCTAGTATATGGAACGATACAGTAAGTGCAGAAATTATTGCAACCATGAATGATGTTTACAAATCCTTTATGGGAATAAAGTCTATTGTACTCAGGGATATCATCAACTAAATCATAGTTTTCAATAATATCTAATACTCTCTTTCCAGTTTCTTTTTGAGTGTATATAAGTTCAGGAAGTTTAGGTATATTGTTAGTTCCAAAAATTATATCTACATGATGATATTTAGTTAGTATAATATTTCTTGGATCATCTCTTTGCATCATACATCCTGCAACTGCAATAGTTAAATCGTCTTTACTCTCTTTTAGTGTTTTCATATGTCCAAGAAGACCTATTACTTTGTTTTCAGCTGATTCTCTAATGGAGCAAGTATTGAAAATAATTAGTTGAGCTTCATTTTGATCCTCAGTCATTTCATAATTCATGCTCTCTAATAAGCTAATCATATTCTCTGAATTGTGTTCGTTCATTTGACAACCATATGTGAAAATAAGCGCTTTTTTCTTTATGCCTTTTTCCTTATAATAGTCGTCATTTATCTCTTTAATAGCGCTAATAAAATCGACATCTTTATATAGTTCTTTAGTTTCATTTAATCTTAATATTCTTTTACTCATTTACTATTTCCCCTTCTAATAACTAAACTTTATTATACCATAAATCCAAATAGACTAGTATATATTCATTTTTCTGATTTGAAAATACTAAATCTTATATTGAATCATAGTTTTATAGTTTTAAAGCAAATATATGTTATAATTATTGTCAGTATTAAAGATTTATAAAGTTTATTATAATAATCATTATATTTAAGAGTTTCATCTCGATAATTATAAATAATTGTCTTACTAAATACTTCGGAGGAATATATGAATATTAATATACGAACTCGTGAGAATGATTTTATATCCATTACTGACGAATTCTTCAAATTTTCTGATAATTATGGCAAGGAAGTCATATTCCCTAATTCAGATATAACTGATGCCTATTTTACTGATAATACTTTAAATATAAAAACTCTAAGTCAAAAGTATTCATTCTTTATTGTAAATAGTGATTTAAGTAGTTTTGATGAATTTATAGATCATTACAAAATCAATGACTACAAAGAAGATTTAATTGATGGAAGTTTTTCTACTATGAAAAGCAAAAAAACAGATGATAAAATCACATTTAAAATTAATGAACGGAGTAAGCTTCTACTTCTTTCAATTATTGCAACTACTATATTTATAATATATACATTCTATGATTTTAATACTTTCTTTACTAAAACTAATATGAGTATTATTTCAATTGTACGAAGCTATATATCATTTTATAATTACATGCTACTGGCTTATTTATTCAGCATAATAGGATATATCACAAACAAAGCATTCTTTGTGTTAGTAGCAGCTATATTATATAGGTTTAGTGGAATTAGGAATATTATTGTTTTTCAGTATACAATAGTGCAATTCTGTTTAAGTCTATTTATATCACTTAGAATGCGTAGAAAAAGTAAAAGACCTACTAGGAGATTTGATGAATGAAAAGAAGAACATATATATTATACCTAATACTTAGTCTGCTTCTGACGGGATGCAGTGCAAGAGAAGTTGATAAAAACTTTATTAACACAAAACCACATTTGGAAAATGTAGAGTTTATTAAAGAAAATAATGACAACACCTTTCAAGAAGCAAAGGTAGATAGAGTTGTAGACGGCGATACTATTCACGTAGAGATAGCTGATGAAATATATAAAATTCGGATGATTTTAGTAGATACTCCTGAAACTGTTCATCCAAATAAACCTGTAGAATGGTATGGTAAGGAAGCTTCAGATTACACTAAATCACAACTTAGTGATACGATTGTATATCTACAGAAAGATGTCTCTGACACTGATAGATATGGAAGATTATTGAGATATGTTTGGTTGGAAAGACCTTCTTCAGATGAACCTACAGAAGAAGAAATAAGTACTATGTGTTTTAATAGTTTGCTTTTAGAAAACGGATATGCTCAGATTTCCACTTTTCCTCCTGATGTTAAATATCAAGAATTCTTTCAAACTAGAGAGCAAATAGCTCGAGAAAACAAATCTGGATTATGGGGCGATAAATCCGATTGGGATGATGAGCCAAAAATTGAAGATACATCTATTGAACCAGATGAAGTCTTATATATTGGTAACAAAAACTCTAAAATATTCCATTCTAATTCATGTGATTCAGTAAGTAAAATGAAAGAAAGCAATAAAGTTAATATTGAAAACAGAGATTTTGCTATATCAAATGGCTATAAACCATGTAATATATGTAAACCTTAGTGGAGGTAAAATATGGGAAAGAGAAAACTAGATTTAAATAAATTAGAAATGAGAATATTTAACGTCTTTGCAGTATTATTTGTTATAAGTTTTGTAATTTGCACATTCTTATTATCAGACGTAAATTCTTATATTTATAGTGGAATACCTACTATTGTACTTGCTACTGGATTTACTGTCACTGGAGTTACTAATTTTTTCAGGACTAGAGATAAGTTCCCTAAATATTTTTCCATAGGAAGTATCTTTCTATTAATTATGAGTGTTTGGTCGTTTTGGGAAAGATTTTCTATAAGAGAAGCTATATATCAAGTATTTTAAAAGGCTCTTAACAGAGCCTTTTTTATGTATTCATAATATTATATTTCAATACGTCCTGTAGTAGTAATGTTCACTATATCAAATAGTGCTCTATCTGCTACTATAACTATAGAGTATCCCCCTTCTGTTAATGAAAATTGCTTTGTTTCATCTATATTTAATAGATCTACTTCCTCTAATACTTCCCCTTCTTCATCTAATAATGCTAGTTTTGCTCTTCCATCTATAATTTTTGAATAAATAGATAATTCTAGGTCTTTGTCTTCTTCTAAGTCCAACTCAAAAATTGGCATAACTCCACTTGCATTTACGCTCACCCCTTTAAATAGAGTTATATCTTCTTTATGATATACAGTGAAAGAAGTGGGTGCAGTCATTCCACCTTCCCAAAACTGAAAATTTGTATCATCATATTTAGTGAATTCTTCTTCATCGCCATTATATTTATTATCTAAAGTGACTTTTTGTTGACAACCAGTTAACACAACGCTCATAAGTAATAACAAAACTACTATTTTTCTTTTCATCAATAACACCTCATTTTCATTTTACTCTATTATACATATCTTCATAGTAAAAGGTCAAACTCTACTATCAAAGATAGTAGAGTTTTAAACTATAGATTATTAACTATATCTTCTAAATTATTCACTGGGTTTAAGCAAGTATAATTTTGACATAAATAAAAAGTTTGAGTATCATATACATTTTTATATTCTTTGACAAATACTATTAAATCATCAATTTTATCTCCACTTTCACTATTCATATAAATAATACTTAACTGTGGATTGTATTCCACTAGTATTTTTTCTTTAATTTCCGATAAAGTGGCATCATTGCCCTTAGCAACTAGTTCACTGCTTTTATACATATCCAATAAAAGACCTTTTAGTGCAAAAGCATGAGCAGTCGCATTTGAATTAAACATTGAACTATAAATACTTAAAAGCTTATCAGCACTATTCTTTATCTCAATATTTCCAGTTATTTTATGAAGCTTTACTAATGCATATGCCAATACAGAATTTCCAGAAGGAGTTGCACCATCATAAAACTCTCTTGGTCTGTAAAGCAAATCTGATGCATTTGACGGACTTAAATAATATGCACCTTTTCCATCATAAAACATTTCTTGAATCGCATTGTAAAGCTCCATACTATCTTCTAGATAGTTTTTATCAAATGTGCTTTCATAAAGTTCTATAGAAGCCCATAGCAAGTAAGAATAGTCATCTAATAGACCATCGCCACTTAATTTGCCTTCCCTATAACTTATTCCAAGTATTCCATTTTCATTAATCATATTAGTTTTAATAAAATCATATGCATTTATTGCTGATTCAAGATAATCATCATTATTAAATGCTTTGGCAGATTTTACCAATGCCGTTATCATCATAGCATTCCAAGACAATAGTATTTTGTCGTCAGTATGCAGTTTCATCCTGTTTTTACGGTATTCATATAATTTCTTAAACTGAGATTGTAGCTTAGTATCTGGAACTTCTATGTCTTTTCCTATTAAGTTTAATATATTTGATCCTTCAAAATTACCTTTTTGAGTTATATTATACTTTTCTGAAAACTCTAATCCTGAATCTCCTAAAATATCAATGACTTCATCATAGCTCCAAGTGTAGTATTTGCCTTCAACTCCTTCGCTATCAGCATCTTGAGCAGAATAAAAACCACCGTTTTCATTGGTCATTTCATTTTTGATATAATCAATTGTGCTATCTACAATATACTTATATATTGGTTTTTTAGTTATTTGGTACGCCTCTGAATAAGCAATTATCAAAAGGGCATTATCGTATAGCATCTTCTCAAAATGCGGTACTAGCCATTTTGCATCAGTTGAATACCTAGAAAATCCATATCCAATATGGTCGTAAAGTCCTCCACTATACATTGATAACAAAGTTTTTTCTGCCATTTCTAATGCAGAATCACCTATTCCTAATTTATATGCATGCAATAAAAACAATATCTTATGAGGCGTTGGAAACTTTGGTGCCGAACCAAATCCTCCGTATTCAATATCAAAACTTCTTTTCAAGTCTCTTACTGCATTATCTACTATATCATCTTTTAAAACTGTATCTGTATTATAATTTACATTGTTATATTTCCTAACAACATCAGTTATTTTATTACTTGAATCTATTAGTTCATCCCTATTGCTTTCCCATTTGTCAGCTATTGTAGATAGTAATTCAATTATACCTACTCTTCCATATTTTGATTCCTTAGGGAAATATGTTCCTGCATAAAAGGGTTTTTTATCCGGAGTAATAATTACCGTCATCGGCCATCCACCACTTCCAGTTAGAGCTTGAGTCACTTCCATATATATGGAATCAATATCTGGTCGTTCTTCTCTATCAACTTTTATGGAGACAAAGTGTTCATTCAATAGTTTTGCCACATCTTCATCTTCAAATGACTCCTCTGCCATTACATGACACCAATGACAAGTACTGTATCCAATTGATAAAAAAATTGGTTTATCTTCAGTTTTAGCTAATTCAAAGGCATCTTCATCCCAAGGAAACCAATTTACTGGATTGTGAGCATGTTGTAGTAGATATGGAGAAGTCTCATCTATAAGTTTATTTGTGTATATATCCATAATAACCTCCTAACTCAATTATTAAAGAAATTATTCCCTATTTCACTTATTTTCAATCAGCTCTCAAAAATGAAGAGAACGTACTTGAGCTATTAAACAAGTACGTTCTCTTTTTATTGCTTTTTATACAATAGCATAGATACAATTAATTGGACTAATGTAGCCAAATGGTACAATACAAGAGCCACTGTTCTTCCTTTGGTGTCAAATATAAAAAAAGCACCAGCTATCACCACAAGCAAGCCTATAATATACTGATATAATTGGCGTTTTATTAGTTGTTTAAGCTTATCATCCATAATGGCACCTTCCTTTGTTGTATTATATCATATTAAATCAACATTGTATTTATTTAGTCACACTTTTTTTCTTTGCATATGGTACTATTATTGATAAATAGTAAATACACTGGAGATAACAATATGAAAAATAGAATTAGAATTTTATTAATACTTTGTCTTTCCTTATTATTAGGGTGTTCTTCTAAGATGGAGCGACACACTTCTTATTTTATGGGTCCATTTGACACTAAGATTGATATAATCGTATACACAAAAAATCAAAATGATGCAGAAAAATATCATAATTATATCAATGATAGGTTTGAAGAACTTCATAAATTATATGATAAATACAATTCATATGATGGAATAAATAATATTAAAACCATTAATGAAAACGCTGGTATTAACCCTATTACTGTTCATAAAGATCTTTATAATTTAATTGATGACTCCATTAAATGGCATGAAGAATATAGCGATGAAACTGATATTTCAATGGGTAGACTTTTTAATATATGGTCAAAATATAGAGATTTGAATTCCGATGAAGATGCTGATCAGATAAGCGTTGAAAAAAGATTACCTAGTGAAGAAGAGTTAAAAGAAGCAAAAAACTATTCAGGTCTAGAGCATATTATTCTGAACAAAGAAGATATGACAGTCTTCATTGATGATAAAAACGTTCAAATCGATGTAGGAGCAACTGCAAAAGGCTATGCAGTAGAATTAGTTGCTCAAGAGCTAAAGGACTTAGGATTGGAATCTGGAATGATAAATGTCGGTGGAAACGTTAGAGCTATAGGAATTGTTCCAGAAAAAAATCGTGATTCATGGTATTTTGGGATTATTAAACCCTATGATTTACAATATATGATTGATATTTCCAATAGTAATGATGTAGAAAAAGTCTTAAAGCAAATTGATAAAGAAGATGAGTACCTAGCATATTTACATATGAATGATATTAGTTTAGTTACTAGTGGAGATTATCAAAGGTATTTTGTTGTCGAAGATAAACTTTACCACCATCTTATAGATAAAGATACTTACAAACCTGGGGACTATTTCAGAAGTGTTAGCGTAATAACGCAAGATTCAGGTCTGGCAGATTTCCTATCTACTTCCCTATTTCTTATGCCATTTGAAGACGGTAAGAAATTAGTAGATAAAACTGATGGAGTTGAAGCTATTTGGTATATGAAAGATGGAAGTATTAATTACTCGAATGATATAGATAAGTATTTAGAAAAAAAATAACATTATGGAGGATTTTATGGAAAGTAAAAGAAGTTTTAGAACTTTAACTAGTACGTCTGCAATCTTTGGTGAACCATTTAAGAGATTGGTTTTAGAATTAAATACTAGAGTTTTAGTTGAAGTGAAAGCTAAAGTCGATTTAGAAACTGGCGATATTAGATTCTTCATAGAAGATGAAGATTTAGCAAAAGTTAAATCTGTAGATAAATAATTTATAGCTGAAATATGAATGTATAAAAGACTATTAATTTGAATATTAATAGTCTTTTTATTATCTTTTATTTCTGGTATGAATATAACCATAATTTACCATTTATCCATTCTCCACAAAATACATCAGCTACAGAATCTATATTTTCATGTGCAAGTTCTGCTTCTAACCAATCTTCATCATAGCCTATTAAAGATAAATT
Source organism: Tissierellia bacterium (assembly GCA_012728335.1). Taxonomy (GTDB): domain Bacteria; phylum Bacillota; class Clostridia; order Tissierellales; family Peptoniphilaceae; genus JAAYFG01. The sequence goes on from JAAYFG010000100.1 coordinate 10,697, forward strand.
TTCTTCATTCAACTTTCCTTCTTCAATTATGATTTGAGATAGCTTGTCGTTGCCTTTCTTATCATAAGTAAATTGTCCATTAGGTTCAAACCATAAATTTTCCAACATTGAAAATCCTAATATTTCTTCATTGTGAAGTGATGTGGTCACTTCAATTAATGTAATATTTGCTAGTTGAAAGTTTTCTGTTAAAATTTCTCCATTTTCGACTAATTGAATTCGTTTACCGTCAAAAAACTCCTTTATACCAATACTTTTGAACTTTAAATATCTTATAAGAAGTAGAATAAAGACCCATAAACTCATAAATAGCACTAAATCTAATATACTGACACTTGGATCTAATAAGGTTGTACCTCCTATTGCACCAATAACCATGTTCCCTATTTGATCAAATGCTGATGCTGGTGCCAATTGACTTCTACCTGAAATTCTTATATAAAATAATAGCAGTATAATTGTTACTATTAATTTTGCACAAATTGCTAGATATTTCTCCATATTGCACCCCCTACTTTAGTATACATTTATATATTAAATTACCCAAACATTTTTTTAATATGCAATAATTTGAATTTGTTTTAATTTTGATACTAATCTTTTTAGTAATTATGATATTATTTCTATAGTGAAAACTTTGTATTTACATACTATTTGGAGGATATAATGAAAAATAAAATTGGAATAACAGAAATTTTAGGTATATTAGGACTATCAATTTGGATAGTTGTTATTTTATTGAGATACACTGAGATTGGTAGCTCAAATATATTCTTATTTATACGTGGTGTCCTTCCTAATTTTGCAGCAGCATGGTTTATGACTATGGTGTTCAAAATAGTGTTGATTTAAGGATTTGATGTTAATTATAGTTATAAAATTCATATTCTTAATTCAATATTTATATTTGTAATTGCCATGGCTTCTGAGGTGTTCTTTTGGAAAGTTTATAATAGAGGATTCGAGATGGCTGATTTGACTATGACAGTAATCGCACAGACAATTATGATAGGATTACCCTATTTTATTAAGAAGAAATTTGCAATATAAAAGCAGCCTTTTGGCTGCTTTTCTCTATTTACTCATAAACTTATTAATCGTAGTTAATACTACCATACATATGGCTGATATCAAGATTACTATCATTCCACTAAATATATTGAATTTATCTGCAACAAGTCCTGTAACATATGGCATTACTATCCCACCAAGACCTGCTATTCCAAGTAGTGCGCCCATATAGTCATCTGTTCCCCTTAATTGATAGCCAATATTTGCAACAGTAGTAGGGTAAATTCCAGCTAAGAAAAATCCTAATCCCAGTATTGAAAACATTATAAGTCCTAAACTGTCTTGGAATAAGAAAAATACAAAGAAAGACAACGCCCCAATAGAGTTTACAAACAGTATATTTTCAGTTGAAATTCTCGTACTAATATATCCTGTTAGCAATCTTCCAAAAATAATGATTACCCAGAGTACTGATAATACTATTTGAGCTAATGATGTACTCATTATTCCAGCATCTTTAAGATACGTTACTATCCATCCATTTACTGCGTATTCAACTCCTACATAAAAGAACAGAATAGCTGAAGAGATAATAAACTCTTTTCTTTTCCAAAAAGATCCCTTTTTTCCTGATGATTCACCCTTTTCCTCACTAATATTAGTCGGTACGTATTTTGACATTAAATATCTTATTGGCATAACTGAAGACAGTATAGCGATTACAACTATCAACAATTGCCAATTATCACTTTTCGTCAAATACCAAGAAGCAACTAATGGAGAAATAAAAGCCCCAACAGCAAAAAAGCTATGAAGTACATTTAATTTGTTGACATCCCCCTTACTTATATTATTGACGAGAGTATTTGATATATTACTGCTACTACCAATTCCAAATCCAGTAAGGAAGAAAGTAATAACTAGAAATCTATAGTCTTTACTTATAAGCATAATTAAAAAGCCCACTAAAATTGAGGATGAGAAGATTACTGTACCTTTTTTAAAGCCTATTTTTTGTACTAAACTTCCTGCAAATACACCTGCAAGCAGGTTGCCAACAGATTGAACAGAAAGTAAAAATCCACCATAATTATATCCGATAGAATAATCTTCTAGGATATAAGGCATTATTGCTCCAAAAATGAGCATAGTTATTCCACTAATGAAAAATGCATAATTGCTTATTTTAATTATATTCTTTTCCGATTGATTCATTATGCCTCCCAAAAAATAAAAGGCCAAATGTCTATTTGACCCTTTGTATTAATACAGTTTACTAACTGTAAATATATTATACCCTAATTACTAATCATTAAGTATACTATTTCATCAATTCCTTTTTGAATTTCAAATAAATTAGCACCGGCTCTAAAGGCTGGAGTATAGAAAATATTAGCATTTACATCATGATAAGCTTCACTCTGTTTAAGGGTTTTAGCAATAGATTTAATACTACTCATATCATAATATCGATTCAAAAAATCAATTGCAGCACACATTGCTCCCACTGGTTTATTTGATTCAATAAAAAAGTTTATCATATCTTCCAGTTCCTCAGAGTCTATGGTATTTTTAATAATTCCAAGACCACCTATGATGATCAGCCCATCAAATTCTTTAATATCGATATCTTTAATATTTGCTATTTTACCTCTGCCTATTCTAGCAGATTCTATTAATAGGTTTCTATACTCACTTTCTAAATTATTGTAATGATTAACACTTGGTTTTTCTATATTTTCAGCTATGGGAGTATAATTGATATTGTACTTATCTAGAGATATGTATGTACAAATAGCTTCCTCTATTGCAGAACCGTCGCCAAGACCACATCCTGTCAATAGTATTAAATAATTCATCTCATCACCTTTAAATATATAAAATCATAAACACAGCATCGTGGTACACATTTCCAACTTTCATATAGTTCTTCATATATCCGTATTCTTCAAATCCATGTTTTTTATAAAGTGAAATAGCTCTTTCATTGTTTGACATTACTGTTAATTTTATCTGTTCGTGAACTCCTGTAGACTTGCAAAAATCAATTAGAGCTTCCATCATTGCATTTCCAAAACCCTTTCCCCAAAAATCTTTTCTTACTGTTATAGCAAGATTTGCTAAATGTGCTAATCGTACTCTATTAGCTGTGTCAATTGATCCTACACATACTATTTCATTGTCTATTTTCCCAACTAAGAGTACTTGATTCTCTGCTTCAGACATTCTTTCGATAAAAATACGCTCTTGCTCTACTGTCATTGGCATTCCTTCGCTTCCATATGACAGATTGTCTGTTTCACTTCCGACTAAATTCATATATGTAAGTAATGCTTCTGCATCTTCTGGTATTGCTTTATTAATAATTAATTTGTCTTGCATATTAGTCCTCCAGTTTTATCCAATATCTCTCGTACGTTTCGTTTTCTACATCAACAGAATTTTCTAATACCCCTCCGTTGTTTAGAATTGCCTTTCTCGAACCTATATTTTCTGTAGTACAAGTTACAAGCACTTTATCAATATTTAAATTCTTACACTTTGCTAATCCTAGTTTTAAAATTTCAGTTGCATATCCTTTTTGCCTATGATTTGGATGAACACTATAACCAATATGTCCTCCTTCAATTAATAGATGTTCGTTTAATATATGTCTGATATTAATCATTCCAACAATCTCATCTAATTCATTTATTGCTAAATAGGTGTTTGCAGGTACTAATCCGGGTTTAACAGTTTCAGTCTTTTCATTCATCATAATTGAGTCTAACCACTGTTCATAGGATTCTGAATTACTTAATACACCACTTCCATTTATTTCTTCACCAGTCTTAAGAAAAGCAGACTTATATTCCATTACAAATTCACAATGTGTAATATCTGGTTTAACTAAGACTATCGATTTTTTACTATTCATAATTATAGCTCCTATACAATATGTAATTCCATATTATACGCATCAAAATACTCTCCATTGATTTTAAAATACTTTTTGCTAGTACCGGTCTTCTCAAAATTAAACTTTTCGTACAGTCCAATTGCAGGAGCATTGTCTGAACGCACATCTAGTGTTATAATTTCCAGTTTTATTGATTTTGCAAATTTGATTATATTCGATATTAGCATGGAACCTATGCCATTTCCCCAATAATCTTTCAATATTGAAATCATCATCTTACTTCTATGAGACATTCTTTTAGCACCAAAAGTTTCAATAGATGCTATTCCAACTATTTTTTTATTGTGAGTAGCCAAGTAGATAATACTTGTCTTACTGTTTTTTACATTTTCTAAGTATCTTCTTTCACCTTCCAAAGTAAAAAATGTACCCTCAGGTCCATATGGCATATTATCTGTTTCACTGCCAATTTGCTGAAAAAACTCAAGAAGCTCCTCTGCATCATCTGGTTCAGCCTCTCTGATTATAATGTCTAGTTTCATATTATCTCCTCATTCTGTTAAATTTTTCTGCAATTGTAATCCCTAATAGTATTAGTGTATATGGCAGAGATTCTAATCCAATCATAAGACCATGTGTAACCAATCCAAAAAGAAATGGATCTTCATACACATTAATTGAAATATATTTCGGTAGTACCATATATAATAAAAAAGGAGCAATGAGTATACATGCAAAAATTATTGTTGGAAGTATTAAGGAATTATCCTTGATACTATAAATATATTTATAGTATATAAAACCTAGAATTAAAAGTATGACGCCCATCCCTAAGAGATGTAATACAGGAACTCTAGAGTTTTGATCCGTAATCTCTTCCATACAGTTTTATGAAATACATAGCTGTCAACAACACTGCAATCATTAATAAGTAAACCAATGGTGTAAGTTTGCTTTTGTCTTTCATAAAAATACCTCCAATCTTTAATTAATCTAATAATAAATCTAAATCATATATTGAATAGTCACATCTATAAATGATTAGCGTCTTTCCATCTACTAATAGTTTCGTCATTTTAGTTACATCAGTAGTATCTACATAAACTTTATCGCCTGCATAAGTAGCAAGTGGAGTTCCATTTTGACTTCTAATTAAGATGACCTTATTATGACCAACAAAAGGTTCTTTAAAGTCATTAATCATCTTATTTAAAAAAGGTACAGTAATATCTTGATTGTGAAAATCTATATTTTTTACATACTCTTCAAATATATCTTCAATGCCCTTCTCTGCCATTATCATTGAAGAGCCCACA
>JAAYFG010000001.1 GCA_012728335.1 Tissierellia bacterium
AATCTATATAGATGAGATAGATAAAATCGCTAGAAAAAGTGAAAATGTATCTATTACTAGAGATGTTAGTGGTGAAGGAGTGCAACAATCACTTTTAAAGATTATAGAAGGAACAGTTGCTAATATTCCTCCACAAGGAGGCAGAAAACATCCTCATCAAGAATTTTTGCAAGTAGATACTACTAATATACTATTTATAGTTGGTGGAGCATTTGCAGGAATTGATGATATTATCGAGAACAGAATCGGTAAAAAAAGTATAGGATTTGGTGCTGACACCATAAGCAATGTCAAGAAGGATACAGGGGAATTATTAAAAGAGCTTCTACCTGAAGACTTATTGAAATATGGAATGATTCCAGAATTTATCGGTAGACTTCCAGTTATGGTAACCCTTGAAGAATTAGACGAAAAGGCTCTAATTGAAATATTGACTAAACCTAAAAATGCACTCGTTAAACAATACGAGAGCTTGTTTGGAATGGACAATGTAGATTTAGAGTTTGAAGATGAAGCCTTACACTTAATTGCACAGAAAGCTATAGACAGAAAGTCTGGTGCAAGGGGATTAAGAGGTGTAATCGAAGAGTCTATGTTGGATATTATGTATGAAATCCCTTCAAGAGATGATATTCAAAAAGTTGTCATCACTAAAGATACTATCGAAAACAAAGATGAGCCAATATTGATTTTAAAAGAGAAAGAAGTTATTAATGGCTAATTATGTTTAGAATTTTGAAAATTGGATAAATAATAACTGAAGCTCACAAAATTGTGAGCTTTTGTATTATTAAGGAGGGTAAAAATGGAAAACACAAGTTTTGAAATGATCGAGACACTTCCTGTTATACCACTTAGAAATATTGTAGTATTTCCTCAAATGGTTACTCATTTTGATGTAGGCCGTGATGTTTCTATTAAAGCTATTGAAGAGGCAGAACTAAATGATTCTAAAATCATGTTGGTTACTCAAAAAGACTATAAAGAAATGGAACCTGGTGTAGAAGATATTTACCATACAGGTACAGTAGCTGTAATTAGACAGATGTTGAAACTTCCACAAGGGCTAATCAGAGTTTTAGTTGAAGGAAAAAGTAGAGCGGAAATCAAGTCATTTGACAGTTTTGATCCATATATATCAGCTAAAGTCATGATGATCAATGATGATCAATCTGAGCTTACAGTTGAAGAAGAGGCCGCAATAAGATTAGTTAAAGAAGATTTGGAAACTTATATAGGAAACAACTCTAAAATTAGTCCGGTGGCTATGGAAATGCTTAATGAAATTCAGTCCTCAGATAGCCTTATAGATATGGTGGCTTCTTATTTGCCATTAAAGATAGAAGACAGCCAAAGACTTTTGGAAGTAACTGATAGATATGAGAGAATCATTGAGTTTCATACAATATTACAGAGGGAAATAGAGCTTTTAGGCATTGAGAATAAAATTAACCAAAGGGTTAAGAAGCAAATGGGTAAAGTTCAAAAAGAGTATTATCTTAGAGAACAATTAAAAGCTATACACAAGGAATTAGGTGAAGACGATGAGGCAGAGGAATCTGTTTCATATGTTGAAAAGATCAAAAAGTTAAAACTTCCAAAAGAAGTTAATGCAAAAGTCTTAAAAGAAGCAGAAAAATTGGCTAAAACCAATCCTAGTTCACCAGAATATGCAGTTCTAGTTTCTTATTTAGATTGGATTATAGACTTGCCTTGGAAGTATAAAAAAGGTAAGGATATAGATCTTAATTATGCTAGACAAGTATTAGATGAAGATCACTATGGATTGAAAGACGTCAAAGAAAGAATCTTGGAATTCTTAGCTGTGAGAAAACTTACAGATACTCCAAAGGGACCTATTCTGTGTCTGGTTGGACCTCCGGGAGTAGGTAAAACTTCCATTGCTAGATCTGTTGCAAGAGCGCTAGATAAAAACTTCGTTAGAATGAGTCTAGGTGGAGTGAGAGATGAAGCTGAAATAAGAGGACATAGAAGGACATATGTAGGAAGTATGCCGGGGCAGATAATTGGTTCTATGAAAAAAGCTGGTACAGTTGACCCTGTTTTCTTATTTGATGAAATCGATAAAATCGGTAGCGACTACAGAGGAGATCCTGCAAGTGGACTTTTAGAAGTACTAGATCCAGAACAGAACAGCACCTTTACGGACCATTATTTAGACGTACCGTACGATTTATCAAAAGTTTTCTTCATTACTACAGCAAATGATACTCAAACTATTCCAGGTCCATTGCTTGATAGAATGGAAATAATAAGAATAGAAGGATATACACCGGAAGAAAAAGCTCAAATAGCTATTAGATATCTCCTTCCAAAACAATTGGAAGAAAACGGGATTCCTGAAGGAAATGTAAGTGTATCTGACAATGCAATTAGATCTATTATCAATCACTATACAAGAGAAGCTGGAGTTAGAAATCTTGAAAGAGAAATTCAAAAGATCATAAGGAAAGCTGCTATTCAAATAGTCGGTGAAAATAAGAAGAAAATCAGAGTTACTGAAGGTAATATAGAGAAGTATTTAGGACCTAAAGTGTATCTGTATGAAGAAATGAAAGATACTGATCAAATAGGTGTTGTTAATGGTCTAGCTTGGACTCAAGTAGGAGGAGTGACACTTACAGTTGAAGCTAATACTATTGAAGGTAGTGGCAAAATTCAACTTACAGGAAAACTTGGAGATGTTATGAAAGAATCTGCAGCAGCAGGTATTTCTTATATTAGAAGTATTGCATCAGAATATGGAATAGAAGAAGATTTCTATAGCAATACAGATATTCACGTTCACGTTCCTGAGGGAGCAATGCCTAAAGATGGACCATCAGCTGGTGTGACTATTGCAACTGCTGTGCTTTCATCATTGACTAAGACTCCTGTAAAAAGAGATGTTGCTATGACTGGAGAAATTACTCTTACAGGAAGGGTATTGCCAATTGGTGGACTAAAAGAAAAACTTTTAGCTGCTGAAAGAATGGGAATAAAAACAGTTTTAATTCCTAAAGAGAATGAAAGAGAATTAGTAGATATAGAGAAGAATATTTTGAATAAACTTAATATTGTTCCGATTGAGAATGCTAAAGAAGCATTTGAAATAGCATTAGCAGAAAAGGAAAAATAAAATGAAGATAAAAAATTCTGAATTAGAGCGTATAGCTGTAAAACCAGAACAATATCCAGAAAGTGATCTGCCTGAAATAGCACTTGCAGGCAGATCCAATGTGGGTAAGAGCTCTTTTATTAACTCTGTATTAAATAGGGTTAATCTTGCGAGAACTAGTGGTAAACCAGGTAAGACTAGAACACTGAATTTCTATAATGTAAATGGGGAATTTAGATTCGTTGACTTACCTGGATATGGCTATGCAAAAGTTTCTAAGACGAGCCGAGAGGAATGGGCTGGCATTATAGACACTTATTTACAAAAGAGAGAAAATCTAGTGGAGATATTTCAAATAATAGATATGCGACATCCTCCAACTGCACTTGATAAGCAGATGTATGAATACATTACTCACATGGGCTTTACTGGATATGTAATAGCGACTAAAGCTGATAAAATCTCTAGAGGTAAATATGATAAGCATTTAAGCATCATAAAAAAAGACTTGGGAATTAAGGATAGAAATTTAATCATCCCTTATTCAAGTGAAAAGAAGACTAATAGAGAAACTGTTTTAGAAACTATAGGTAATATCATTGAAGAATAATGGTTTGTGGAGGAGAAAATGAATTCAAAAGCTACAAGGCTTACTAAGAAAATCATAATTTCGTTAATAGGAAACTTTTTTATGGGACTGGGAGTATATGCGTTTTTTACTTCGACTATGGGATCTGACCCAATATCTGTTTTCTATGATGGAATACATGTGTTTTTTGATATAAGTTATGGTGAAGCTGCAAATTATGTAAATATAGTAGGATTACTACTTGCAATTACCTTTGCAAGAAAGTATTTTTACATAGGAACCTTAATCAATGCACTTACTATAGGACAATTTATAAATCTTGCTGAAAGGATTTATGGTTCACTAATAACTGTGGAACCAGCATTTCCAATGAAATTGATACTAGTTCTACTAGGAGTCTTACTTCTTGGATTTGGTATTGCACTTACGATATCTGTAAATCTAGGACCTAGCTTTGCCGATTGTCTTGTGCTGAGAACACAGGAAATTACGAAAAAAGACTATGGGATTATCAGGATGCTATTTGATGGTGTATATGTTGCAATAGGTTTCTTACTAGGTGGAGTTATACACTTGGGAACTGTAGTTGCAGTTGTTCTTTTAGGACCTGTAATTCAAAAGTTGACAGAGATGGTGAAAAAAAGTATTTTAGAACCATTGAAAATAGACTATAATATTAAAGGGTAAATAATAGGAGTTTTCTTGTGAATGCAATTAGAAAGCTCCTTTTCTTGATATTTAATATGAGATGATATATTATAATAATACCTTTTTAATATTGGAGGAAATATGGAAAATTCAAGTACGAAAAGAATGGCGCAATCTACTTTAGCCTTAATAGTTTTTGCCTTAGTAGGTAAAGTCTTTGGATTCGCAAGAGAATCTTTAATGGCTTACTATTTTGGGGCAGGGATAGAAGTAGATGCCTTTGTTGCTGCTCAGAAATCAACAGCATTACTGTCGGGGATAGTCAGTGCTACTATTGCTACTATACTGATTCCAATGCTTACTAAAGTTGAATTAGCTGAAGGAGCAGAAAGAAAATCATATCACACGAATAATATGCTTACATTGGCTGTACTAGCCGGTGCTATAATGGCTGGACTAGGAATGCTGTTTGCACCAGTATTGACGAAACTAATCGGTGGTGGATTTGGAAAAGAGCAATTTGATCTTACAGTAGAACTTACTAGGGTTGGAATGCCTGTAATAATCTTTAGCGCAATAGTAGGGGTTCTCACTGGATTCTTACAAAGTGAAGGAAAATTTGCTGCTACAGGAGCAATCGCCATACCACTAAATGTAGTATATATAAGTTATATGGTTATTTTATCTGATACTTTTGGAATAAGAGGATTGACAATAGCAAGTGTGTTAGGAATACTTGCTCAAGTAATTTTCTTACTGCCGGAGACTATTAAATGTAAATTTAAATATTTCTTTGTATTTGACATCAAAGATAAATTTGTTATTAATGCATTGATACTTAGCATACCTGTATTATTTAGTGTGGCTATAAATGATATCAACGTAATAGTAAATACTAGATTTGCATCTGGGTTAGCAGAGGGAACAGTAGCTGTTTTAAGTTATGCAAACAAATTGAATACATTGATATTGGGAATATTTGTATCAGCAATTACTGCAGTAATATTTCCAGTCCTTTCTAGAGAATTTTCCAGTGGGAGAATGGACAGAGGAAAGGCTGCGATGAATGGAAGTGTAAAATTCATTGTACTTATTACGATTCCTTCTATGATTGGACTTATGGTATTGTCTCAACCAATAGTAGAAGTTGCCTTTTTAAGAGGAGAGTTTAATCATGCTGCAGCAGAACTGACCAGCTCTGCTCTTAGATTCTATTCTTTGGCACTTTGTGCGATGAGCTTAAATAATTTACTCAATAGGGTATACTATTCGCTACAGGATACTAAGACGCCTTTTATTATAGGGATACTTTATGTTGCGTTGAATATAGGGCTAAACTTCATTCTGGTCAGATTTATGGGACATAATGGACTTGCATTTGCCCTTAGTATAGCAATTAATATATCTGTTATAACATCATTTGTACTACTTCACAGGAAAATAGGCAGGATAGGAATAAAAGGGTATATAAGGACCCTTATTAAATCACTGATTGCAGCAGGTATAATGGGATTAGTAGCTAATTTCACATATTTCAATTTAGAAGCATTATTGGGAAATTCAACTGCAATAAAATTGGCTTGCCTTTTAGTAACAGTAGCAATAAGTGTATTTGTATACGGATTGATATGCTATGTTTTAGGTGTAAAAGAAGTTAGAATGTTAGTAGAGTTTACAAAGAAGAAATTTAATAAAAATTAGTTTGTAGAAAATCATCTATTATAGAATAGGTGATTTTTTTATTTCAGTATAGGTTAATTTCAAACTGTGAAAAATCAGCATATATGTTCACACATTAGAACATTACTGTGTTGAAATATAGCCGTTATTTCATAGAATGTAACGGAAAATGAGAAATTTGCAAAAAAATTTTTAAAAACTTTTCATCAAAAAATGCCAAATTTGTTAAGTATATATGAAAAACTATTTACTAAATTAAATGATGTTTAACAAAAACGGCTAAAATTGTGAAATAAATATCTAGTGTAAATTTTATGTAAAAATAGTCCTTGAAATCGTTTCTTTTGTATAGTAAACTTTACTTGAAAAGAAAAAGGAGGAAAAGAAATGGCTAAGAAACAAAAAGACGCCCACGAGGTCGGTGGATTTTTAAAGACCGTTGAGAGAGTAGGTAATGCTTTACCACATCCAGCAATGATATTTGTTATTTTATCTGTAGTAGTTATTATCGCATCCGCAATATTTGCTGGTAAAGGAGTTACTTATTTCGACGCAAGAGCAGGAGAAGAAGTTACAAAGAATATTGTATCTTTAGCAACTCCTGAAGGTTTACGTTACATTTTCAATAGTGCAACTAAAAACTTTACAGGTTTCGCACCACTGGGAACAGTACTAGTTGCTATGTTAGGGGTAGGAGTAGCAGAATGGACAGGACTTATTAATACAACACTTAAAAAATCATTATCAAATGCTAATCCAAGAATCTTAACAGCAGTAGTAGTTTTCGCAGGTATTATGAGTAATATTGCGTCAGACGCAGGTTATGTAGTGGTTATTCCACTGGGAGCAATTATATTTGCCAATGCAGGTCGACATCCTATTGCGGGACTTGCAGCAGCTTTCGCAGGAGTATCAGGAGGATTCAGTGCTAACTTATTATTAGGTACTACTGACCCACTTTTAACTGGTATAACTAACGAAGCTCTTACAATGGTTGGAATCGATATGCAATTAGACCCAACTTGTAACTGGTACTTCTTATTTGCTTCAACTTTCCTATTAACTATTTTAGGTACTCTTGTTACTGAAAAAATAGTTGAAAAGAACTTAGGAAAATACACTGGTGAATATATGCCAGACCACGAAGCAATTTCAGAAGTTGAAAACAAAGGACTTAGAAATGCTCTTATATCAGTAATAATATTTGTAGCAATCATGGCAGCAATGATGATTCCTCAAAACGGATTCTTAAGAGAATTCGAGGAAGCTAAAAACGCTATGACTGTAAATGCATTTATGTCAAATGGATTTATTCCAGCGATATTACTATTCTTCTTAATTCCAGGTATTGTTTATGGTAAAACAACTGGTATTATAAAAAATACTCATGATATCGTAAAAGGTATGACAGTAGCAATGCAAGGAATGGGTTCATACTTAGTATTAGCATTCTTCGCATCACAATTCGTAGCTTACTTTGGACACACAAACTTAGGACTTGTAATTTCTTACAACGGTGCTGAGTTCTTACAAGCAATTGGATTTACAGGATTACCATTAATCATAGCTTTCATTTTACTATGTGCTTTCCTAAACTTATTTATGGGATCAGCATCAGCGAAATGGGCAATAATGGCTCCAATATTTATTCCAATGCTATTTAACATGGGAATCCATCCAGCTCTTACTCAAGTTGCTTACAGAATTGGAGACTCAACAACTAATATCATTTCACCACTAATGAGTTATTTTGCAATGATTGTAGTATTCATGCAAAAATATGACGAAGACAGTGGACTTGGAACATTGATATCTACAATGCTTCCTTACTCGCTAGCATTCCTAGCTGGTTGGATAGTATTTATGATAATTTGGTATGTAGCAGGTATTCCAGTAGGACCTGGAGCACCACTTCACGTATCAGCTATATTATCATTTTTAGCTTAATATTTGGGTATAATAGACATGAGGCAAAATATTTTGCCTCATGTTTTTAAAAGAGGAGGAAAAATATGATAAATCAAGAAAGACTATTGGAAAGATTTTTAAAATACGTTCAAATCGATAGCCCGACTCTTTCAGAAAGAGACTTTGCTGAAGTGTTAATGGCAGAACTTAAAGATTTAGGAATAGATGTTGAAATGGACGATGCTGGAGAAAAAACAGGTAGTAACTCCGGTAATGTAATCGCTAGAGTAAAAGGAACTACTGGTGCTGAACCAATACTTTTCAGTTGCCATATGGATACTGTTTCTCCAGGAATTGGAATTAAACCTCAAATTAAAGATGGAGTTATTTACTCTGACGGAACTACAATATTAGGTGGAGACGACAAAGCTGGAATCGCAGCTATAATGGAAGCTCTTACAGTTATGAAAGAACAATCTATTGAACACGGTGACCTTGAAATCGTATTTAGTATATACGAAGAAGGTGGACTGAAAGGTTCTCAAAACTTAGATTATTCAAAGATAAAATCTAAATATGCATTTGTATTTGATAGTGGTGGAGACCCTGGACAAATTATTACTCAAGGACCAGCACAAGTTAAAATAAATGCTACTTTCGTAGGTAAACCAGCACATGCTGGAGTTGCTCCAGAAGAAGGAGTAAGTGCAATTAGCATAGCAGCAGAAGCTATTAGCAATATGAAACTTCTAAGAATTGATGAAGAAACTACTGCAAATATCGGTTCAATAAACGGTGGTGGACCTACTAATATAGTTACTGATAAAGTTACTATTGCAGCAGAAGCTAGATCTTTAGACAATGACAAATTAAAAGCACAATCTGACCATATGGTTCAATGTATAAAAGATGCTCAAGCGAAATATGGGGACTTCGAAGCTGAAATAGAAGTTGTTCATGCTTATAGTGCATTTAAGGTTGAAGAAGACTCTGATATAGTAAACAAGGCTAAACAAGCATGTATTAATGCTGGATTAGAACCATTTACAGCAAAATCAGGTGGTGGATCAGATACTAATAATCTTAATGGAAATGGAGTTATGGCTGTTAACTTTGGTATAGGAGAAAAGAAACCTCATACTTTAGAAGAACATCTACACATCAAAGATTTAAATGCTACAGGAGTTTTAGTTCTTGAATTAATTAAACTTTTTGCTTGAAACATACTTGAGTTTATCTATAAAACATAGGTAAACTCAAGTTTTTGTATATAAATATTTACACCGAAAGTATTGCATTCAAAAAACTGATATGATATAGTATTTGAAAATACAGAAGATATTTCTTATGTAATCAAAGGGGAGTAGCATAAATAAAAGTTTAATCGTCAATACGGCTTTAAGCCCGGTTAAACACCTTAAGAGGCATGCAAGACCTTTGTCTGACTATTAAGTCTAGGCATAGGTCTTATTTTATTTTAGGAGGATGACAAATGGCAAGTTGGTATAACAAAACCAATGAAGAAGTATTGAATGAATTAGAGACTTCACTGGAAACTGGAATAACTAATGAAGAAGTTGTGTCCAGAGTTGAAAAGTATGGAAAAAATGAATTAGAAGAGAAAGCGAAAAGATCTTTTCTATCCAGAATATTAGATCAATTTAAAGATCCAATGATAATCATACTTTTAGCAGCAAGTGTTGTTTCAATATTTGTGAATGAAGTTACAGACGCACTTATAATAATTGCAATCGTAGTGATTAATGCAGTATTGAGTTTACAACAGGAAGGTAAAGCGGAGCAAGCAATAGCATCACTTAAAAGGATGAGTTCCCCCAATGCCAGAGTAGTTAGAAATGGTGGTATTGAAGAAATACCTTCAACAGATTTAGTTCCTGGAGATATAGTGTTATTGGAAACTGGAGATATAATCCCAGGAGATATGAGACTATTAGAATCTACCAATCTTAAAATTGACGAAGCTTCACTTACTGGGGAATCAGTTCCAGTAGAAAAACACGCTGAAGTAGTATATGACGGTAAAATGGAAATAGGCGATAGAAAAAATATGGCATATAGTTCCACCATCATATCTTATGGTAGAGGCATTGGTGTAATAGTAGATACTGGACATAATACGGAAATAGGGAAAATTGCTACTAGTCTTCAAACATTGGAAGACGAAGAAACTCCACTTCAAAAGAAACTTGCTGGACTTAGCAAGAGTTTGGGAATCATAGTATTAGCAGTATGTGCATTGGTATTTGGAATAGGACTTTTATATAAACACGAGCTTTTAAGTATGTTCATGACATCTGTATCATTGGCTGTAGCAGCAATTCCAGAAGGACTTCCTGCAATAGTAACAATAGTTCTTTCATTAGGTATGGGAAGAATGGCAGAGAAAAACGCAATAGTTAAAAAACTTCTTGCAGTTGAAACACTAGGTACTACTACTGTTATTTGTTCTGATAAGACAGGTACTCTTACACAAAATGAAATGACAGTAGTGAAAGCTTATGTAAGTGGCAGAGAAGTAGACGTAACTGGAACGGGATATGAACCAACAGGTGAGTTCATAATTGATGGAAATCCAGTAGATGCAAGCGAAATTAATGGCATCGAATTATTGATGGATATAGCAACTCTTACTAATGATGCAAAATTAGAAAAGAGTCAAGAAGGAACTTACAATATGTTTGGTGACCCTACAGAAGGAGCACTTCTTACTTTTTCAGGTAAAAACGGTATTGTAAAATCAGAACTTGAATTGAAATTCCCTAGAGCAGCAGAAATTCCTTTTGATTCTGCAAGAAAGATGATGACGACTTTCCATAATGATTATGGTGGACAAGATGTTGTTTCGTTTACGAAAGGTGCACCGGATATCGTTATTGACAGATGTAGCTATATAATGATTGACGGCGAAGTAGGAGAGTTTACACCTGAATTGAAGGCAAAGGTATTGGAAGAGAATAAAGCTCTTGCTAGAGGCGCTCTGAGAGTTTTAGCGTATGCTTTTAGAAGCTACCATAGCTTGCCAGACGATTTAGATTTTGAAAACATAGAAAAAGAAATGATCTTCGTGGGACTTACAGGAATGATTGACCCTGCAAGACCAGAAGTAAAACAAGCTATTCAAGAGTGTAAAGATGCAGGAATTATACCTATAATGATCACGGGTGACTATTTAGATACTGCATTTGCAATAGGTAAAGATTTAGGAATGGCAGATGATGAATCCCAAGCTATAATGGGACGTGAACTTAATGATATGAGCGAAGAAGAAATTAGAGAGATAGTAAAAACTAAGAGAATTTTCGCAAGGGTATCACCAGAAAACAAGATGCAAATAGTTACAGCACTTAAACAAAATGGTCATATCACAGCTATGACAGGAGACGGAGTAAACGACGCTCCAGCTATAAAAAAAGCTGATATCGGTATTGCAATGGGCATTACTGGTACTGACGTAGCTAAAGACACTGCAGAAGTAATATTGACAGATGACAACTTTGCAACTATAGTCCATGCAGTAGAAGAAGGTAGGGTAATCTATGCGAATATCAAAAAATTCGTATCTTTCTTACTTTCATGTAATATAGGGGAAGTATTAATAGTTTTAGTAGCTATTATTATGAATATACCTGTTCCTTTCTCACCAATTCAATTATTGTGGTTAAACTTAGTAACTGACTCTTTCCCAGCGCTTGCTTTAGGTATGGAGAAAGGTGAAGAAGATATAATGGACAATCCACCGAGAGATGTTGATGAGAAAATTCTTGATAAGAAAACTCTAAGCACTATTATAATTCAATCAATAGCAATTACGATTGGAACACTTGCAGCATATCTGTATGGATTGAAACACTTTGGAGACAATATTGCAGGCGCACAAACTATGGCATTTGCTACGCTGATACTTGCTGAGTTATTAAGAAGTTATTCAGTTAGAAGTGATAAGTATACACTTGCACATATTGGAGTATTTTCAAATACAATGCTTGTAAAAGCTACATTGCTTTCATTTACATTGATGATTTTAGTAATGTATGTACCATTTTTACAAGAACTATTTGGACTGATTTCATTGGAACCAATTAGCTGGGCAGTAGTTGCAGTATGTTCATTAGCACCATTGCTAATGGGTGAAATTTCAAAAGTTATAAAAGCAAAAAAAGCATAAAACTATAAAAATGCAGACTATGATAATATGGTCTGTATTTTTTTATAGTAAAAATTACTATTTGGAGTAAAGATATATTCTTATAAAGTGTATTTAGATAGAGAGGTATAGATAAATGAAATGCTTTTATGTGGATAATTGCTTCTTGATGGAGGACGTAGGAACCGTTGCGTATGTTTCCTTATGTCCTCTCTCAAACTCCCTCCCCTTTCACCTCCGTAACGCTAAAACCTAAAACCATAAAACCGGTATGCATATGTTATGACTAAAGTAAAGACTGTATCTATAATAGAAACGTGAATATTAGTCTATGTCTTGACCTCATATGTTTAAATGTTTTGGGTTTAATGTTTTAGCGTGTGGGGGTGCTACAGGGGTGTCTGATGGGGAGAAAGGGACCCTACGCAAGGTCCCAGCTTCCCCCTCGGAATAAACATATTTATAATCAAAGTGTAAGTATTAGTCTATATGTTAAACTCATATGTTTAAATGGTTTATAGAAAAAATTACTATTTAAGTAATATATGTTCTTATAAAGTGTATTTAGATAGAGAGGTATAGATAAATGAAATGCTTTAATGTGGAAAATAGTTTCTTGAGGGAGGACGTAGGAACCGTTGCGTATGTTTCCTTATGCCCTCCCTCAAACTCCCTCCCTTTTCACCTCCGTAACGCTAAAACCTAAAACCATATGTTATGGTTAAAATAAAGATTATGTCTACAATCAAAGTGTAAGTATTAGTCTATGTGTTGAACTCATATGTTTTGATGTTTTATCTTTTGTGTTTAAGCGTGTGGGGGTGCTACAGGGGGAGTCTGAGGGGGAGAAAGGGACCCTACGCAAGGTCCCAGCTTCCC
>JAAYFG010000101.1 GCA_012728335.1 Tissierellia bacterium
ATTAATATTTTTAGGTCTAAGCAATGCAAAAGGTATATTGATTTCAGGAAACTTCTTCTTGGATGTCACTAAAATTACACCATCCAAATTATTATCTATTTCTTCCAAATCTTTTAAAATTTTTAAATTATTATATTTAATTATTTCAGAACTTTCTGTATAAAAACCTATCTTCTTTTCATTTACCATTGAAGAAGTTACTTTAGTCAATGAGTGAATATCCTCTATATAGTAGTTGTTCTTTTTTGCGAATATATCGATTGATTCAATTCCTCTATTATCTGAAGCAGTTGTAACTACAGGAATTGCGCCTATTGATTCACCAATATATTGAGCTACCTCATTTGCTCCTCCAAGATGACCAGATAATAATGATATAGAGAATTTCCCCATATCATCTATTACTATTATGGCTGGATCCTTATCCTTTGACTTTATATAATTATTTATCATCCTTATTGCTATACCTGTAGCAGATATAAAGATAAATCCATCAAAATTCATCCATTCTGATTTTAAAAATCCTTTTATTCCTTCATCTAAATCCTTATTTGTATAATGCTCAATCCTATATTTATTAGATTTTATTTTAGATATTTTCTCTCCCAATTCAAATCCTTTATCGGTAAAAGACAAACAGGCTAATTTCATTAGATACCCTTTCTAAATTTATGAGTAAATTCAGGATGATATAATTTAGATCTTTCATAATCTCCTTCTATGAAATTACCAACTAAAATTTGTGCCATTTTATCGATTTTATTAGATTTTATTTTTTCTCCAATATCCTTTAAAGTTCCTAAAATTATTTTTTCATCTTCCCAAGTTGCCTTATAAACAACAGCAACTGGAATGTCATCAGATCCATATCCTTTTATTAGTTTTTCTACCACTCTATCTATCTCTTTTACTGATAGGAATATAGCCATAGAAGCCTTATGTTTTGCTAATTCCTCTAAATCTTCTTCTTTCGGTACTGGAGTTCTTCCTTCTATTCTAGTTAAAATAACAGTTTGACTTACATTAGGTAATGTAAATTCCTTTTTTATAGAGGAACAAGCTGCTGTAAATGAACTAACTCCCGGGACTACTTCATACTCAATATCTTTGGTATCAAGTAAATCCATTTGTTCTCTTATTGCTCCATATATTGTAGGATCTCCAGTATGAAGCCTTACTACTTTCAAATTAGCTTTAACGCCTTCTTCCACTACTTCTATAACTTCTTCTAGAGTCATTGAAGCACTATTATATAATTTACAGTCTTCTTTACAGAAATTTAAATGTTCCTTAGATACTAAACTGCCAGCATATATGACTATATCAGCTTCTTCTAGTAATCTTCTACCTTTAATTGTAATTAAATCCACATTACCTGGTCCTGCTCCAACAAAGCTAATCATTTACCTTTACTCCTTTTACAATATATATAGGATTTTCACCTTTCATTAAGCCTATTTTATCCATAGATGCACTTTGTATAAGTTGTGTTTCTATATCTTCATATTTATATTCTTTTAAATAA
>JAAYFG010000102.1 GCA_012728335.1 Tissierellia bacterium
AAGATATTTAAATTTAATATTCACAGAAGCGCCTATAGCACATCCAAACCAGAAGCTACATAGTGGTACTAAGTATCTAGAGGCAATAGATATATTCCCTTCTACTAGATTAATAGACATTAATATCATGTTGCCAGTTTGTAAATTGGCGAATACTTTTCCACAGTTCATGTAGGTATAGACATTCTGGAAACCGCCAATAAAGAATAGGATGATCCCTATAAATAGGGAATCTGAGTGATGTTTTTTTTTGTTTCATAACTCTATATTAGTCCTATTTTTTCGTATGGAACCACTTTCATTAGTAATGAAACCGTTATCATGTTGAAATGAAAATAAATGTCATTGTATTATTTAGTCAAGGAGGAGAAAGTTGTATGAACAAGTATTCAGTTATTAGAGTTTCTAGAAATCATGATTATGGACAATCTTGTACAGTGGAGATCACAATTAATACTTATGATGAGGCAAATGTTTTCTCTTCAAATTTAAACCGTTTATTTGGAAACAAGAACCTAAATTGGGTTGTTGATAGATATTAATGAAGAATTACACTGTTATTAGAGTACATAAAAATGAGTTTGGACAAGCATGTAAGGTCTTAGATACATTCCCCGATTATACTACTGCCTATTTCTTTATTTCTAAGATGAACAAGATGTACCAAACTGCATCATTACATTTTGTGATTGATGCTTATTAGAGCCTAAGGGCTCTTTTTTTAGTCAAAAAGAAAACATCTATAGTTAGATGCTTCTTACATTGTTTTGAATCTCAATTAAATGTTCTACTGCCTGATGGGTGTTAGTGAAGGTACTGTCGGTAAAATATAATTTACGAAGTACTTCATCACTATTAAGGCCTGCTGTTTCATTAGAAATTTGTTTTAATGACCAGTTTCCATTTTCAATTGCAGTCTTATAGTTTTCCGCAATCTTCCAGGTAGTGAATTTATCACCTTTCTTATAGCCAGGACAATATTCTTTAGATGCTAGTTGTGTTAATAGTTTCATTTTGTCTTGAGGTGTAGCTATTAGAGGTCTTGCCTTTTTATAATGTAATAAGAAGAAGTATTCGATGCAACCTTTTGTCATAAATAATTTCACATCTGCATATTTGCATCTTTTTCTCAAACTCTTTACAATCTCCCAATTATCATTCCAGCATGGATGTAGTTCCTTTTCTGTATCAAAAACAATCCATATTTCATCTACATCAAAGACATCATTAAAGTATGCGCCTCTTTCATTAAATGCTTTATCAGCTGTCATAAACAGCCCTGTCTTATTATGAATGTTTAAGATTGCGTTATTATGGAATTTATCTTTTAAATATCTAAAATATTGTTGCTCACTCTCACCTTCGCAGAATACTACAATATAGGGAATTCTATTTCTTTTCTTTGTTTGTCGTGCCGTAGTTAAACCTCCTTAATGTATGGGATAGCACCATACTTTCCTAATAAATAAGCCTTGCCAATCTTCTCATCATTTCTAACCGAAAAGTCTGCTACTGAATATAGTTCCGATACACCTGTAGAACTATCTTTATCTACTAAATAATATTGATCTCTTCTAAGCAGTTCTCTATTCATAATATCAATGCTATGAGTGGTAAATATTAATTGTGCCTTTGATGTATTGTTTTGTTGGAAACAATTGATAATATATTCAACCAGTTTTGGGTGTAGCTTATCTTCTATTTCATCAATTATAAAGACACCACCATTTTTAAGAGCTGATTCCATAGCGATAGCTCTAGACATTAACTTAAGTGTTCCATCCGACTCATCATCTAGTGTTAACTCATATTCCTTTTTAAGGCCATTTAAATCAACACCGTAATGATA
>JAAYFG010000103.1 GCA_012728335.1 Tissierellia bacterium
ATATAATGTTCCACGTGGAACATTATATGCTTTATTATCTGTTTTCTCTCATTTTTTTTAATGCTCTATATCTTTCAACTTTATAATCTTTATAAAAACTATACATAGTATTCAAGGCGATTAAAACTGTAATTACAACTATTACTGTTTGTAGTCTCTCATCTAAACTTGTAAAGTATTCAGTAGTGCCAAAAAGGCTTAAACCTATTATTGGTAGGATTTTTAATATAAACTTTTTCTTTAAACTTTTATACTCTCTTAATACTAACAGTGTAAGTGCAAAATATATTATTCCTCTTACAATCATATTATCAGCTCCATTGTTCCACGTGGAACACTTGTCTTAAAGCGGGGAACTACGTGGTTTTCCACCAGCTCTTGGATATTTTTTATTAGTCTCTTTAATTTTCTCAATAACTATAAGTGTATGATTGATTTCTCCATTATCCAAATCTACGGGCAACACTTCAACAAATTTACCACCTAGGGTTTCTATAGCCCGATTTGCATTCTTAATTTCTTCTTCGACATCAGGCCCTTTCATTGAAATGAAATATCCGCCAATTTTTACAAATGGCAAACAGTATTCACTTAAAGTAGATAGGTTTGCTACTGCTCTTGATACACAGATATCATATGATTCTCTGTAAGCCTTTTGTCTGGAAAACTCTTCAGCTCTTCCATGAATGGCTTTAATGTTATTTAATCCTAATTCATTTATAACTAAATCTAAAAACTTTACCCTTTTATTCAAGCTATCTAAGAGAGTCATATCTACATCGTCTCTATAAATTTTCATTGGAATACCTGGGAATCCAGCTCCTGTCCCTATATCAATTACTTTAGCATTAGAATTTATTTTGTTTGATTTGAAAACCCCTATACAATCTGCAAAGTGTTTAATATCAACTTCTTCGCTTTCTGTGATACTTGTTAAGTTTATTTTTTCATTCCAATCTAGAAGCATTTCCTTATACTTTGAAAACTTGTCTCCATCTTTTATTTTATCTAACCCAAGGTTGTCTAATTCATTATTAACTAAGTCTAGATTCATTTTGACATACCTCTTCTTCTTTGCTCTAAGTATATAAGCAACACATTTATATCAGCAGGTGAGATACCAGTAATTCTAGACGCTTGTCCCACTGATTCTGGTGCTAAACTTATAAGTTTGCTTTTAGCTTCATTACTAAGCCCCGATACTTTTGTAAAATCAACATCATCGATTTTTTTGTTCTCTAACTTCTTAAACTGTTCTATTTGAGCCATTTGTTTTTTTATATATCCTTCATATTTGATTTCTGTTTCAACTTGAAGCCTTATTTCTCTTTTTAACTCAGGTCTATCTTTATCAAATATTATCGTATTTTCATAATTTAGTTCAGGTCTTCTAATCAATTCACTTAGTGTAACAGATGTTTTAAGTGGGGAAGAGCCTAGTTTTTCTAAAATACTATTATTGTCAGAAGTTGGGTTGATTTTTATTTCTTCTAATCTAGATAATTCATTTTGTACACTAGTATTTTTCTCTATAAACTTATCATATCTTTCCTTCGTAGCTAATCCCAATTTATAACCTTTTTCCGTAAGTCTTAAATCTGCATTATCTTGTCTCAATGTTAATCTGTACTCTGCTCTGGAAGTCATCATTCTATAAGGTTCATTAGTTCCTTTAGTGACTAAATCATCTATTAATACTCCAATATAAGACTCAGATCTGTCCAATATAAAAGGTTCTTTGCCATCAATGTTAAGAACAGCATTTATTCCCGCCATAAGTCCTTGCGCCGCAGCTTCTTCATATCCCGATGATCCATTGATTTGACCAGCAAAAAACAAGTTTTCTATGTCTTTATGCTCTAAGTTAAGTTTCAATACCAATGAATCTATAGAATCATATTCTATAGCGTACGCAGTTCTCATAATCTTGCAATTTTCTAATCCTATAATATTATGATAGATTTCCAATTGAATCTCTTCTGGTAGGGAAGAGCTCACTCCTTGTACATACATCTCTTTTGTAGATAGTCCCTCAGGTTCTATAAACACTTGATGTTCCGTTCTATCGGCAAATCTAGTTACTTTATCTTCTATGGAAGGGCAGTATCTAGGCCCTATTCCTTCAATTTCGCCTGTGAACATAGCAGATCGATGTATATTCTCTCTTATGACTTTATGAGCTGCCTCTGTAGTATAAGTTAGATAACAAGGTTCTTGAACTATATCATATTCCTTATCTTGATTTAAGAATGAAAAAGGAATTATTTCTTTGTCTCCTTCTTGAATTACCATAGTTGTATAGTCAACGCTATCCTTGTGAATTCTCGCAGGAGTACCAGTTTTCATCCTACGCATGGGGAAGTCTTTTCTCAAGTTTTCAGCTAGTTCTATAGAAGGTTTTAATCCATCTGGTCCAGACGAATAATTTAGTTCACCTATGAAAATTCGTCCTCCAAGATATGTTCCCGTCGCTAAAATTACAGCTTTTGCTTTAAATATAGCGCCAGTAACACTCTTAACGCCAACTACTTTATTGTCTTCAATAAGAACATCCACTACTTCTGCCATTTTTAATTCTAAATTAGGCTCATTCTCTAGTACTTTTTTTATCTCTTCATGATATCTTCTCTTGTCTGCCTGCACCCTTAAAGAATGTACTGCAGGCCCTTTAGATGTATTTAACATTCTACTTTGAATGAAAGTCTTGTCTATATTGAGACCCATTTCACCGCCCAATGCATCAATTTCTCTAACTAGATGTCCTTTTCCTGTCCCTCCAATATTAGGATTACAAGATAGTAGGGCAATACCATCTAAATTAATAGTTAATAGAGCCGTTTTTTTACCCATTCTAGCCCCAGAAAGAGCAGCTTCTACACCTGCATGGCCAGCTCCTACAACTACGATATCGTATTCGTCATATATATATTCTTTTACTTCGCTCATTTATCATACTCCTATTTGCCTAGACAGAATTCAGAAAAGATTTTGTCCAAAATATCTTCTCCTATAGATTCACCAGTAATCTGTCCTAAATATTCAAGTCCATCACTTAAATCAACCTCTATACAATCAAGAGGTACATTATTATTTACATCTAAAAGAGCTGATTCAATGGATTTTTTAGTTCTTTTAAGTGCATCTATATGACGTACATTACTTAAATAAACATCTGATTCCACCTTTATTTCTCCACCAAAGAACATATCTTTTATAGTATCTAATATATCATCTACACCATCATTATTAAGTATAGATGTTGTTATTGTTTTAACATTGCCTAATATCATTTCTATTTCTTTACTATCTATTTTGTTTTCTAAATCGCTTTTATTAACTATTACTATTGTATTTTTATCTTTAGCAAGTTGTAAAATTTCCCTATCTTCAGAGTTTAATGACTCTGAATTATCTAATACTACCAATAATAGATTCGCATCTTTAATCGCGTCTCTTGCTAAATCCACACCAATTTTTTCTACTAAATCAGATGTTTCTCTGATTCCTGCAGTATCTATAATTTTAAGTGGGATTCCATCTAAATTAATATACTCTTCAATTATATCCCTGGTTGTTCCAGGAATGTTCGTGACTATTGCACGATTTTTCTTTGATAGAGTATTCAAAAGGGAAGACTTACCTACATTTGGACGCCCCAAAATGACGGTATTTATACCGTCTCTTAAGATTTGTCCTCTCTTAGAGTTCACTAATAAATGGTCTATTCTTTCAGATATATATTTCAATCCATTAGCTATTTCATTTAGAGTAATCGTCTCTATATCTTCCTCTGGAAAATCTATTTCTGCAACTATATTTGCCATAATTCCTATCAATCTATTTCTTAAATCACTTACTTCTTTTGAAATTGAACCATCTAATTGTGAAAGTCCTATATCATATGATTTTTCCGTTTTAGAATGAATCATATCAATAACTGCTTCAGCTTGAGATAAATCCAGTCTACCGTTTAAAAATGCACGTTTCGTAAACTCTCCAGGCTCAGCAATCATTGCCCCTTTTTCTAATAGTAAGTCTAGAACTCTCCTGACCGCAATTATTCCTCCATGACAGTATATTTCAACCATATTTTCCTTAGTATAAGTGTATGGTTCTTTCATATATGCTATCAATACTTCGTCAATTACTTCATTTCCATTGACTATATGACCATAAGCCATTTTTCTATTTTCATATTCATCTAATTTTTTATCATTAATGCCTTTAAAAACTTCTTTACCTATTTCTAATGAGTTTTTTCCACTCATTCTTACAATTCCAATTCCTGCCTCACCAATGGCAGTTGAAATAGCAGCAATAGTATTTGACACTATTATCACCTCAATACATATATTCTAGAGATATTCAATTTAAATGTCAAATGCTATATTCTCATTCATCATTGAAATACTCTATTTCTTCCTATTTATATTATATACTAAATTCAAGAATAAAAAAATGAGCTCTTAGCTCATTTTTTCTCTCTATCATATACAATTACAACTCTTCTATAAGGATCTTTACCTTCACTATAAGTCTTTACATCCTTCATTCCAGAAACAGTTGAATGTATGATTCGTCTTTCATAAGGATTCATAGGTTCAAGCTTAACTCTATTTCTATATTTCTTAGCTTTTTTAGCCATTTTTTCTGCTAAGGCAACTAGTGACTGTTCTCTTTTCTTTCTATAATCATTAGAATCTAAGATAACTTTCACGTATTCTTCAGTTTCCTTATTTACTATAACGCTAAGTAAATATTGCAAAGCATCTAATGTAACTCCACGTTTCCCAATTACTATTCCTAATTTTTCTGGTTCTTCACTTAATACTACAACGCTAAGAATATCTCCATTAAGAGAAATTTCTAAAGAATATTCTAAGCCCATTTCATCTAGTATTACGCCTAAAAACTCACTAGCTTTAACTTCTATGTCAATATCGTCTTTGTTTTCATTTTCAATAGGAGCTTCAACTGGTTTATTTTCCATTTTAATTTCAACTGGCTTTTCTTTTACAGATTCAGTTGGTTCCACTTTAGTAGTCTCTTTCTTATCTTCTACTTTATTGAATATCTCTTTTACAATATCTAGTGGATCTTCGATTATACTAACTTTTACAGTGGCTTCTTTGGCTCCAATCAGTCCAAAAAGACCTTTAGATGCCTCTTCAATAATTTCTACTTCAACTTCGTTTCTACTTACACCTAATTGTGATAAAGCATCTTCCACTGCAACATCTACTGTTTTTCCCGATGTTATAACATAGTTCATACTATGCCTCCTTAATCTCTAGCCACAATTTTATTAACGATCTTTTGTTGAGCAATACTGAATGCTACGTTTGCAACCCAGTACAGTGCAATACCAGCTGAAAAATTACGATACATCATAAATATCATTATTGGCATCATAATAGACATCGTATTGGTCATCTGTTGAGCCTGTTGTGCTCCTGGTCCCTGTTGTTGGGGTGGTTGCATCATTTTTTGTTGCAAATAAGTTGCTCCTCCTGCTATAAGAGGAAGTACTAATCCTGTAGGGTCTGGTAAGTTTAAATTTGGTATCCAGAAGAAAGCTTTATTCATAGCTTCATAAACTGCTGGAGTAAATACATAAGTAGTTGGCTCTAAGAATATTCTATAAAATGCTAATAATATAGGCATTTGAATAAGCAAAGGCAAACATCCTGACATAGGATTAATTTTTTCTTTTGCATACAATTCTTGTTGTTTTCTCGCAAGTGTTTGCGCGTCTTTTCCATATTTTTCTTGTAGTTTTTGAATTTCCGGTTGAAGCTTTTGCATTTGTGCCGTAGATTTGGCTTGCTTAATACTTAAAGGAATCATCACTAACTTAAAAATAAACGTCGTTACTATTATTGCCATCGCATAATAGGAAAACTGTTCAGGCTCAGTTGGGATAGTATTTGATATAAAATCATATACGACTCTCATTAGAGTTCCCATAATCTGGCCAAGTATATTCATCATTTACACATAACCTCCTATTAGACTAGTGGATCATAGCCGCCATCATGGAACGGATGACATTTCAATATTCTCTTAGCACTCAAATAGCTTCCTTTAAAAAACCCGTATTTAGTATATGCTTGTAACGAGTACTCGGAACAAGTAGGATAAAATCTGCAATGTCTTCCTGGTAATAAATACTTTGATATTACTCTTTGATAAAACTTAATAATATAAATCATTACTGTTTTCATAAAAATCACCTAATCAGGGTATCAGATATCTTTAGAATATGCATAAAAGCACTCTCTAGCTTTTTAAAAGAGATAGAAGGAACATTGCTTTTCACTACAAAAACCAGATCGTATCCAGGTTCTATAGAATTAAAACTATTCCTACATATCTCTTTTAGTCTTCGTCTTATTTTATTTCTGGTTACAGCATTTCCTATTTTTTTGGTAATAGTTATACCAATTCTTGAATATCCTAGATTATTCTTCTTTTTATATAGTACAAGGTTCTTATTCCCATAGCTATTTTTGTTACTGTATACACGTTGGTATTCTAAGTAACTCTTAATAATATACTTTTTTTCCATGATATCAACTCTTTATCTTTAAGCAGAAAGTACTTTTCTTCCTTTTCTTCTTCTAGCTTTTAATATAGCTCTACCAGATCTAGTCTTCATTCTTTTTCTAAAACCATGTTCTTTACTTCTTTGCCTTCTCTTTGGTTGGTATGTTCTTTTCATGAAAAACACCTCCTTAAAAATGTTAATCATATATTAATATACGATCTTATAAGAATACTACTAAAATTATATTGAGATTTGACCGTAATGTCAAGATTTATATATATTTAATGCGTAATTAATTATATCCTTGTGGATAACTATTGAAACTTATCCATATATTTGATAAAATTAGTAACAGGAATATTTATGAGAGAATAACTTGTGGGTAACTTTCACTTATACACACTTTGTTTATAACTTGTGTATAAGTTTTATTTTTCTAGAGGTGTTTTTAATATATTTGGTTGTTTTAGCTATTATATATAAACAACTAAGTATTTTTATGCTGTTAATATCTTTTAAAGTATAGATTTTATCCACAGTATTAAAGTTATTCACAATATATTATTTGTTAAAAACTTTATTAACAGTTGATACTGTTGATAATATTTAGTCTTTCTTTAATTATTAACATAATATAAACTATGTATTAGTATAAATTTTTATGACTGGAGGTATTTTATGAATAGCGTTCCTGAAAAGATTTGGAAGGACACTACAGAACTCTTACGAGTGGAAATGATTGATATCAACTATACAACTTGGATTGACACTCTTATCTTGATAGGCATAGAAGGAGATACCATTATTTTAGAAGCTCCAAACCAGTTCAATATAGATATGTTAAATAAGAGATATAAAAAAATCATTGAAAGTGCAATTTTTAGATCTACTGAAAAAAACTATGGTGTAAAATTCATTAATGGTGAGGACTCAAATCAAAGAACCAAACTAATGGAACAAATGAAGAAAGAATTGAATCCTAAATATACTTTTGATTCTTTCGTCATAGGAAAAAGTAATAACTTTGCTCAAGCAGCTTGTGTATCAGTAGCCGGAGCTCCTGGTACTGACTATAATCCATTATTTATATATGGTGATTCAGGGCTTGGAAAAACTCACTTAATGCAAGCTATAGGAAATCACATATTGGAAGAAAACCAAAATTCTAAAGTAGTATATGCATCTTGCGAACAATTTATGAACGAAATGATAAATGCAATAGCTACAAATAAAAACCAAGAATTTAGGGATAAGTATAGAACTGTTGACTTATTACTTCTTGACGATATACAATTCCTATCTGGAAAAGATAGTACTCAGGAAGAATTCTTCCATACTTTCAATGCTCTTTATCCAGATAAACAGATAGTAATTACATCTGACAAACCACCAAAAGAACTTAAGGGTCTTGAGGATAGACTTATTTCTCGATTTGAAGGTGGACTTATCTGCGATATTAAATATCCTGATTTAGAAACTAGAATAGCAATTTTAAGAAAAAAGGCCACTTCAGAAAATTTAGAAGTATCTTCAGATGTTATAGAGTATATTGCCGATAATATACATTCTAATATCAGGGAATTAGAAGGAGCACTACTTAGGGTTATTGCATATGCATCACTTACTAACACTCCTGTAAATGTTGAATTAGCAGAGGCTACATTAAAAGATCTATATCATAATAAGAAGAATATAGTCATTGATACAAATAGAATAAAAACTATTGTTTCTGAAAACTACAGTATCAGCATTGAAGATATAGATTCTAGAAAGAGACCTAAGGATATTGCTTTTGCTAGACAAGTAGCAATGTATCTTACTCGAGAACTAACTGATCTATCACTTCCAAAAATAGGAAATGAATTTGGTGGAAGAGATCATACAACTGTAATTCACGCATGTGACAAGATTAATAATGAGATCAAAATAGATTTAGAATTTAAGAATCATATAGATAGACTAATTAAAAATGTAAAAGGTGAATAGTAGTTATCAAAATTTATACACATGTTGTTATTTTAAAAAACATATTGATTATACAGTTTTAAAATAGTTATCTACATGTTAACAACCCCTACTACTTCTAAACTCTTTTACTATTATCTAAAGGAGAATGAAATGAAATTTATAATAAATCAATCAAAACTTTCCAATCATATTTCTATAGTTCAAAAAGCTGTTTCTTCTAGATCGACTCTTAAAATATTAGAAGGAATATTACTTACAGTTAAAGACAATAAATTGAAACTTACTGGTACCGATTCAGAAGTAATAAGCATAGAAACTTTTTTAGATTGTCAAGCTATAGAAGAAGGCTCTATAGTTATTAACTCTAGAATATTTGGAGATGTAATAAGAAAATTACCAAATAGTGATGTACACATAGAAGTAAATAATAATATGGTCAATATTAAATGTGAAAACTCTGAATTTAATATTATAGGTAATGATGGGAATGAGTATCCACAGATACCTATATTTGTAGAGCAAAAATCTATTAATATACCTAAAGATTTACTTAAGAATTCAATCAGACAAACTTCTTTTGCTGTTAGCTTAGATGTTAATAGAAAAGTACTCACAGGAATCTACTTTGAATTAAAGAAAAACATACTTTCAATGGTAGCACTTGACGGATATAGACTTTCTAGAAAGAAAATTCCGATGAATACAGACTTAGAGTTTGAAGCCATCATTCCAGGGAAAGCAATGAATGAGCTATATAAGATATTAGATGATGGAGATGAAGATATAGTAGTTAATATTGCTGAAAGTAATATTTCGTTTGAAACGGGAAGTACTATATTCTATTCTCAATTAATAGATGGACAATACTTTAGTTATGAGGATATATTGAGAAGTAATCATGAAACTACAGTTATAGCAAATAGAAGAGAATTACAAAATAGTATTGAGAGAGCTAGTTTGTTAGCTAAGGAAGAAAAAGCGAATCTGATTAAGTTTTCTATTGAAGATTCAAAGCTTACTATTAATTCTAATACAGAAATAGGTAATGTTCATGAAGAATTGATGACTGAGAAGACAGGAAGTGACTTAAGTATAGCTTTCAACTCTAAATATATATTAGATGGTATAAAAAACATGGATAGTGATAGTATAAAACTACACTTTTTAGATAATTTAAACCCTTGTATAATTGAAGGAGTAGAAATTGACAATTATACGTATTTAGTGCTTCCAGTTAGACTAGCAGCAGATGAGTAGGTGCTAATATGGAGAAAATTTTAATAGATACTGAGTTTATAAAACTAGATCAATTTTTAAAATTGGCAGCAACAGTCGAATCTGGTGGAGTAGCAAAACATCTTATCCAAGATGGAGAAGTTCTTGTAAATGGGGAAGTAGAAACCAGAAGGGGCAAGAAGTTAATTACTGGTGATGTAGTAGAAATTTTTGGAGAAAAATATGAAGTAAATTCATAGTGAAAATATGATTATACAAAAATTACAGCTTTGTAAATTTAGAAACTACGACAGCGTAGAAATATACCCAAATGAACAATTGAATCTATTTATTGGTAAAAATGCCTCTGGTAAGACTAATTTACTTGAGTCTATCTCTATGGTTTTAACTGGGAAATCCTTTAAAACTAATAGAGATGTTCAGATGATTAATTTTGATGAAGAAGATGCGAGTATTCTATCTAAAGTGTTAATTGATGGACTCGATATTGATTTAGAACTTAATATAAGCAAATCGTCTAAAAAGAAAATCAAAATTAATGGTAATGATGTAAAAAGAGTTTCTGAACTAACAGAAAATACTTCAATAGTAATTTTTACTCCTGAAGATTTGGAACTTATAAAAGAAGGACCAGCTTTAAGACGGAAGTTTATTGATGGGCTTATTTCTTCTGTCAATTTAATATATTCATATAATTTGAGTAGATATAAGAAAATTCTTAATGACAGAAATGATTTACTTAAAAATCCTAGAAGAAATCTTGATAATGACATAATGCTAGGAGTATATAATATTCAAATATCAACTCTTGGAAATTACATCATAAATGAGAGAGTAAGATTTATTGAAATATTGAATAAAATTGCTAAAATTGAGCATAGTAAAATATCTGACAATAGAGAAGAGTTAAACATTGTATATAATAGCAATATTAATAGGGAAACAGAAGGTAAATCTAATCAAGAAAAAGAATACTTAAGGCAATTAGAAAATAGTATTCAAAGAGATAAGTATTATAGAAATACTAATTTAGGTCCCCATAGGGATGATATTGAGTTCTATATTAATGGAAAAGACCTAAAAATATATGGATCTCAAGGACAACAAAGAAGTGTTATACTTAGTCTAAAACTATCTGAAGCAATACTATATAAAATGTTTAAGAATATAAGTCCGATTATTATATTAGATGATGTATTTTCAGAATTAGATATAATAAGGAGAGAGAAACTTATTTCTTCAGTAGAAAATTATCAGACTTTCATAAGTATGACTGATGATATGAAAGTTGATGAGTTTAATAAATATGAAAAATCTATTTACTCTATTAAAGACAGAGAAGTAGAAAAACTTTAATTGAATTGGAGGCAAAGGATGTCCGAAAACATAAATAATAATGACCACAGAGATTATTCTGCCAGTCAAATACAGGTATTGACAGGTTTAGAACCAGTTAGAAAAAGACCTGGTATGTATATTGGTACTACTGGACCTAAAGGTTTACATCATTTAGTGTATGAAGTAGTAGATAATAGTATAGATGAGGCATTGGCAGGAGCAGCAGATACTATAAGTGTAATAATTTATAAAGATGGATCAATTTCTGTAGAAGATAATGGCAGTGGTATTCCAGTGGAACTACATCCACAAACTGGAAAATCAACACTAGAAACTGTATTGACTATACTACATGCTGGTGGTAAGTTTGACAATAGTGCGTATAAAGTATCTGGTGGTCTACATGGGGTAGGGGTTTCAGTAGTAAACGCTCTTTCCACTTGGCTTGTAGCAAGAGTTGCAAGAGATGGAAACATATATGAACAGAAGTTTTCTAGAGGTATTACCACTGGAAAATTGGAAATTGTAGGAAAAAGCAAGGAAACTGGTACTAAGATAATATTTATGCCAGATCCAGAAATATTTAAAGAGACTACTGAATTCCAATATTCTGTATTAGAAGAACGCTTAAGAGAGATGGCGTTTCTAAATAAGGGGATAAAGATAACACTTGAAGATCAAAGAGATGGAAAGAGTCAAGTTTATCACTATGAAGGTGGAATAAAATCATTTGTCGAATTCTTAAATAAGAAGAAAAATCCTATTCATAAAAAAGTAATATATATAGATCAAATGAAAGAAGAAACTACTGTAGAACTTGCTATTCAGTATACTGATTGTTATACAGAGAATATCTATAGATTTGCTAATAATATAAATACTGAAGAAGGTGGAACTCATCTTTCAGGTTTTAGAGCAGCTATTACTAGAAGTATCAATGAATATGGTAGAAAATATAATATAATAAAAGAAAAAGAAGAGAACTTAGCTGGTGAAGATGTTAGAGAAGGAATGACAGCTGTATTATCAGTTAAACTTCCTGATCCACAATTTGAAGGACAAACTAAAGCTAAACTTGGTAATAGTGAAACTAGAGGGATAGTAGATTCAGTAGTTTCAGAATCATTAAGTGGATTCTTAGAAGAAAATCCAAAAATAGGGAAACAAATTTTGGAAAAAGCATTAAGCGCCAGAAGAGTTAGAGAAGCTGCTAGAAAGGCAAGAGAATTTACTAGACGTAAGTCAATATTAGATACTGCGACTCTTCCTGGAAAATTAGCAGATTGTCAATCTACTGATATAAATGAAACTGAAATATTTTTAGTCGAAGGGGATTCAGCTGGTGGCTCTACAAAAACTGCTAGAGATAATAAATTCCAAGCTGTATTGCCTTTGAGAGGAAAAATTCTAAATGTTGAAAAAGCAAGACTTGATAGAATTCTTGGGACAGATGAAATAAAAGCTATGATTTTAGCATTTGGTACTGGAATTGGTGAAGAGTTTGATATATCCAAACTAAGATATGGAAAAATCATAATAATGACGGATGCTGACGTTGACGGTGCTCATATCAGAACGTTATTGCTTACTTTCTTTTATAGATTCTTACCAGAATTAATAGATAATGGACATATTTACATTGCTCAGCCTCCTCTTTACGGATTGGTAAAAGGTCAAAAAGTAATTAGATATTGCTATGATGAAGAAGAATTGCAAGCAGCACTAAAAGAACTAAATGACGATAAAAT
This sequence comes from Tissierellia bacterium, assembly GCA_012728335.1. GTDB lineage: Bacteria > Bacillota > Clostridia > Tissierellales > Peptoniphilaceae > JAAYFG01. The sequence continues at coordinate 12,838 of JAAYFG010000103.1, forward strand.
TAAGATTTCGCGATATAAAGGTCTTGGAGAGATGAATGCTGATCAACTTTGGGATACTACTATGGATCCAGAACACAGAGTTTTATTAAAAGTTGTAGATGAAAAAAATTATACTACTGATGAAACATTTACTATATTAATGGGTTCAGATGTAGAGCCAAGAAGAGAATTTATAGAAGAAAATGCAAAATTTGCGAAAAATATAGATGCATAGGAGGAAGATATGAGCGAAAATAAGAATAATCATGACGAACAAATCATAATAGATCATGAACTTGAAAAAGAAATGAAAGATTCATATCTTGATTATGCAATGAGCGTAATAGTATCAAGAGCATTACCAGATGTAAGAGATGGTCTAAAACCTGTTCATAGAAGAATTATTTATGGAATGAGTGAACTAGGTCTTACTCCGGAGAAACCTTATAGAAAATCAGCAAGACTAGTTGGGGATGTAATGGGTAAGTATCACCCTCATGGTGACACGGCGATTTATGATGCAGTTGTAAGACTTGCTCAAGATTTCAGCACTAGGTATCCACTTGCAGATGGACAAGGTAACTTTGGTTCAATAGATGGTGATGGCGCGGCAGCAATGCGTTATACTGAAATTAAGATGAGTAAAATTGCTCTTGAAATGTTAAAGGATATCAATAAAGATACTGTAGATTTCGTTCCAAACTTTGATGAAAGTGAAAAAGAACCATCAGTATTACCTAGTAGATTTCCAAATTTAATAGTCAATGGATCTTCAGGTATAGCAGTAGGTATGGCTACAAATATGGCTCCACATAATTTAGGAGAAGTAGTAGATGGAACTATTGCATATTTAGATGATAATGAAATTACTATTGAAGAACTGTCAAAGATAATAAAAGGGCCTGACTTTCCAACTGGTGGATTAATAATGGGAAGAGAAGGTATTAGAGATGCTTATAGAACCGGTAGAGGTAAAATTAAGCTGAGAGCAGTTGCGGAAATAGAAGAATATAAGAATAGACATAGAATAATAGTTACTGAAATACCTTATCAAGTAAATAAATCTGCATTGATAATGAAAATAGCGGATCATGTTAGAAATAAGACTATAGAAGGAATTTCAGACTTAAGAGATGAGTCAGATAGAAAAGGAATGCGTATAGTAATAGATATTAGGAGAGATGCAAATCCTAATGTCGTACTTAATAATCTATATAAGTATACTAATATGCAGACAACATTTGGAATAATAAATCTTGCTTTATTAGATGGAGTACCAAAAGTATTCAATCTAAAAGAGTTGATTTCTCACTATGTTGACCATCAAATAGAAGTAGTTACAAGAAGGACTCAATACGATTTAGATAGAGCAGAAGCTAGAGCTCATATAGTTGAAGGACTTAGAATTGCTATAGATAATATTGACAGAATAATTAAGATAATTAGATCTTCAAGAGATGATAGCAGTGCAAAAGAATTATTCAACAAAGAATTTGGATTGTCATCAATTCAAGGTCAAGCAATATTAGACATGCAGTTAAAGAGACTTACAGGACTTCAAATTGAAAAATTAAATGAAGAATACGAGTTCTTAATAAAAGAAATTGCTAGATTTAAGGAAATATTAGCTAATCCAGCGATACTTAATGAAATAATAAAAGAAGAATTACTTGAAATTAGAGATAAATATAAAGATTTAAGAAGAAGTGTTATAACTCAATCAGCTGAAGATATCGATATAGAAGATATCATTGAAGAGGAAGATGTAGTAATTACTCTTACTCACTTTGGATATATAAAGAGAATGCCTGAAGGAGCTTATAAACCACAAAATAGAGGTGGAAGAGGAATATCTGCTCTAACGACTAGAGAAGATGATTTCGTTGAAGACATGTTTATTACTTCAACCCACGACAATATATTGTTCTTTACTAATAAAGGTAAAGTATTTTCTCTAAAAGCATATGAAATACCTGATGCAGGAAGACAAGCAAAAGGTACGGCAATAATCAATCTTCTAAATATTACTGGAGATGAAAAAATAAATGCAATAGTACCAGTAAGAGAATTTAGTCCTGAATTATTCTTAACTATGGTTACAGAAAAAGGTATAATTAAGAGAACTAAGTTTGATGAATATAAAAATATTAGAAAAAATGGTATTATAGCTATTAATCTAAATGATGATGACGAATTAATTGGAGTTAAGTTAACAGATGGTGGAAAGGAAGCTATAGTAATAACTAGAAATGGTATGGCTATTAGATTCCCAGAAACTGATGTAAGAAGCATGGGTAGAACTGCAACAGGTGTAAAAGCAATAACATTAGACAACGACGATTCAGTTGTATCATTTGATTTAGTGGAAGCAGATCATTTTCTACTGAGTATATCTGAAAAAGGTTTTGGAAAAATGACAGACTTAGAAGAATACAGAACGCAAAACAGAGGTGGAAAAGGATTAATAACATATAAAGTTACTGATAAGACAGGAAGATTAATTTCTGCAAAAGTAGTTAATAATCAAGACGAAGTAATGATTATATCTCAAAAGGGAATAGTTATTAGACTTGCGACAAGTCAAATTAGTAAATTTGGAAGAAATACTCAAGGAGTTAAATTAATGGATATTAAAGACTCTGAAGTAGTAGCTGTAGCTAAGTATATAGGTGAAGAGTAGGAGGCAATTATGGCTTTTGAATTTAATCAAGTATATGACGAAGAAAATAGTGTTATTAATATTGATATGATTGGTGAGTTGGATATTTATGCAGCTCAAGAATTTAAAAACGGAGTGTTGGATTTCTATAATAAAAACAAAAATGATATAGACATAAATTGTGAAAATTTAAGCTATATAGACTCCACAGGATTAGGTTCAATGATTGCAATATTAAAAGAAGTGAAAGAAGATGGGAACAACATTTATATCTCTAATATCAAAAATAATATTAGAAAACTGTTCAAAATTACAAAATTAGACGAACTGTTTAAATTTAGAGGTGAAGAAAATGTTCAATAATAATGTTTTTACATTTTCAGTCCCTGCTGAACCTAAATATATTAGCATAGTAAGACTTACAACATCAGGGATAGCCAATACTATGAAGTTTGATGTTGATGGTATCGAAGACTTGAAGATGAGTGTGTCTGAAGCTTGCAATATAATAATAAGCGAAAGTAACAAAGATACTATCAATATTGAATATATTTTATCTGAAGAAGAAATCAGTATTAAAATTGATGGTGTAAATAGATATTCTATAGAAGAAAATGATAGTTCTAAAATGAGCGAGATGATAATTAGAGCTCTTATGGATGAAGTTAAATATAACGACAATAAAATTGAACTCATTAAAAAAATAGGATAGACGTTATGAATAAATCTGAATACTATAATTTAAATAAAAAATTGGATAAAACGCAGATAAAAGAATTGTTTAGAGAATATAAAGAAACTGGTTCTAAAGAAATTAGGGAAATCCTAATAGAAGAACATCTATATATAGCTGAAATTCTTGCTAAAAAATACTTAAATCGTGGTATTGATTATGATGATATTTTTCAAGTTGCTTCTATAGGACTTATTTATGCTATAGATAGATATGATGTAGATAAGGGTTTTGAATTCTCAAGTTTTGCCACGCCTACAATAGTTGGAGAAATAAAAAAATACTTTAGAGACAAAGGTTGGACTATTAGAGTACCTAGACGCATTCAAGAACTGTCTAAGAAGATTAATAATGCTAAAATCACATTGAGTCAAGATTTACAAAGATCTCCTACTGTAGATGAAATAGCAGAATACTTGGACTCTACTCCTGACGAGATACTTGAAGCTATGGAAGCTAGCAAAGTTTATTCTCCTCAATCTCTAGATATAACCTTTGATTCTGGAAGTGATGATAAAGACATAAATCTATCGGATTTAATAGGTGAAGAAGAGGCTTATTACTCAAAAATAGAAAATAATGATTTTCTTGAGAAAGCAATGGCTAATTTGACAGATGTAGAAAAAGAAATACTTATAGCTAGGTATTTTAATAAGAGAACTCAAGTTTCAATCGCCAAAAGCTTAAATATTTCTCAAATGACAGTTTCTAGAATTGAGAAGAAGATTCTAGAAAAAATGAAAAAAGAGCTTGAAAAAGCAGTATTATAGAGGTGACATATGAATAGTAAAGACGTAATTCATAAGATAGTTCATCTGCTTGAAATGGTAATAATAATAGCCATAGGTATAGGTGTTGTACTAGGAATACCAGATTTATTTAGATATCTTATGGAGTTGATTACACTTGAAGGAGCCGATAGCTTTTTGCTTTTTCAAGAATTCTTACATCATGCATTATTGTTAATAGTGGGAATTGAATTCATTCTTATGATAGTAACTGATAAATTGGAAACAATATTATCATTAGTAGTATTTGTAATTGCAAGGAAATTATTGATATACTCTGAGGGAACTTTAGATTTATTATTTGGTACAATTGCGGTTTGTCTTCCAATATTAGTTATGAAATATGTTAAAACTGATAAAAAAGATAATAAAAACCAGTAAAAATCAATGTTTCTAATTATTTATAAATAATAACTAATTATTTCAAAAAAGGTGTTGACATCTTAGAATGATTAGTGTAATATTATAAGAGTTGTCACAAGAAATGAGGCAACAAAATAACTTTGATAATTGAATATAGTGTGAGGATAAAAAGTCGAATGTTGAAAAAGTATAAATACTTTTAATTGACATAAGACAAAAAACACAAGCAAAGCAAAGCGGAAACAGTCAGTTTTCAGTTTTGAGCAAAAAAATCAAGATTAAACTTTTAATAGAGAGTTTGATCCTGGCTCAGGACGAACGCTGGCGGCGTGCCTAACACATGCAAGTCGAGCGATGAAAGAGAAATGGAATTCTTCGGAATGAAATTTTTCTGGATTAGCGGCGAAC
>JAAYFG010000104.1 GCA_012728335.1 Tissierellia bacterium
GTCTTATTATGCTTATACCATTACAGTAGATCTAGATAGAGTAGGGATAGATGAAAATGATGTCATAGAAATTGAGAATACAGAAAAAGCAAATAGGATTATTAAGTTGTTAGATACAATTAGGTTCCTATATAGGGACATTAAAGGGAGAAGGGAAGATTTAAAGCCATTGTTTGCAATTGGTGGAGTCTATGATATCAAGAATCCAATTTTCCACAATGCTCTTGATGTAAAGAGTAACAGATTAGACGTTGGCAGGATAAAAGATGTATTGTATGAAGATATAAAAGATGATACCTATTGTGGATTAATTAAAGGCATTTTTGATAATGATAATGAAATAGTTAGTGAACTAGGAGCATTATCTATGCTAGAATACTTCGAATTGCTTAAGAAAGAGGTAAAGAAATACTATGAAAGCAATTAGGGTTAAGCTTTTCCAGGAGATTGCAAGTTATAGAACACCTTTAACTTTTGGACAGAGGATGACTTATCCTCTGCCCCCTTATTCTACAGTAATTGGTATGGTTCATAATTTATGCAACTTTACCGAGTACAAAGAAATGAACATAAGCATACAAGGGAAATATATATCTAAAGCCAGGGAATATTTTACTAGACATGAGTTTTCTACTGGTCTAACAGATGATAAAAAGGTAGTTTGCAAAGATTGTTCTGCAATAACAGGTTACAATAATAAGAAAGAACCAGTATGCAAAAAATGCAATAGCAAAAATGTAGAAGTGCTTCATGAAGTTAGGGGAGGCTTAATTAAGGGAATAGGCACAGCAGGGATAATACAAAGCAAATACTTATATGGTGAAGGCGCTCTTATGACTGAAGAAGAAAGAGAGATAACAAAAGATAAGTATGTAAATATAATATTTGGACCAGCTGAAGAGGAAATACTGGTTAATACAGAACTTATGATCCACATAATACCAAAAGATCAGTCTCTTTTAGATACCATAAAAGAGGCTTTTTTGTATCCTAGAGTTTATCCTTCACTTGGCAGACATGAAGATTTAGCGATAATTAAAGAAGTAAAAATTGTGAATGTGAACAAAAGAAGTCCAGATAAAGATATACACCTCGATGAAACAGTAGCAGCATATATTCCTTTTGAAATGGTAAAGGATGTGTATCTAAAAGGAACTGGAAATATGGATAGATCAGGAATTATATACCATCTGAACAAAGATTATAAACTAGAAAAAATAGGACAAGGTATAACCAGAGTTTGGAATACAAAAAAGGTTTTATATGTAACTAATATAGTAATAAGCGAAGAAGATGAGGTTTTACTCGATGAAGATAATAATGTGGTATTCGCAGCATAAAGGAGGGTAAAATGAAGGAATTTTTGGCAAAATCAAAAACAAAGGAAACAATACAATCTCATACTGATCAGTTGCTGAAAAACTACGCCATACTAATATCTGTATATAGAAAAATGGAAGATGGTTTGCTGTATTGGAGTTGTATATATCATGACTTAGGTAAGATAAATAAAAAATTTCAAGATAAATCTAAAGGTGTTAAAGTCCACCTAGATGAAATTCCTCATGGGATTTTAAGCCTAGCTTTTATCGATCCTAAATTCTTGAGAAAATTAGGATTCTCAAAGGATGAAATAAGAGTCTTAGCTCATGCAGTAGCCTATCATCATGATAGGCTACTTAATTATACTGAAGAGGAGTTGGATAAAGAGATTGAGCTTTTAAAGGAAGAAGTTAAGCACTTCAAATATGACAAGTTAGAAAACATTAGAGTAAAGAAGCTAGGTATCAAATATTTTGCAAAGGATAGGCTCACCGAAGAAAAGGATGGGGATTTATTCTTTAGATATGTTATTGTAAAGGGCTTACTCAACCGATTAGATTATGCAGCAAGCGCCGGGGTTGTAGTTGAAATAGAAAATAACTTTTTAGAAGAAGGACTTGAAAGCTTACTAAAATCATGGCAGGAAAAAAATAAAGAGGCAAATTGGAATGATTTACAAATATATATGATGAA
>JAAYFG010000105.1 GCA_012728335.1 Tissierellia bacterium
GTCAGATTATGGATGTTGATGGTGGAACTAATGCTCATGCAACAACTGTAGCTCAGTTTAGGGAAACAGGTTCAAGAACCTGGTAAGTAGAAATAAATTACTCTATATGAATTAACAAAACTGAGGCCAATCAAAAGGCCTCAGTTTTTTATACTTATTCTATTCTTCTTTGTCTCCTTCAGGCTTATGATGAACAATAGCTATCCATTTTTCATCTACTAGTATTTTCCTTACCCTTTTTTCAAACTCTATCCTAGTAAGCCAAATTTGTCTATCGCAGCCCACATATCTAAGCTTAATGTCTACTCCTGTCCTAAGTATCTCCCATTGGTTCTCTCCACAGGGATGTCCCTTTTTTAAGGTTACTATATCTCCAACTTCATAGTGTAATATCATTTATTATCTCCTCCAATTAATTGTCTCTTAGGGTGTGCTCTCTTGATATTTGCATCTTGTAGAGCTTTAGTTGCAACCTTCCTAATTTCCCTTTCTACACCCCATTGTTCCATATTTTTTGTATATGCTACTATTCGTATATCTACATGGTACTCTCCAGTATCCGATACACCTAATACATGTGGACCATCTACTACAAGCTCATTGTCCTCAAACACCTTTAATCCTTCTTCTAAGACTTCAATAGCCCTATCTATATCCTCTTCATTGGATATGGAGATGATTGCTAAGGCTCTCATTGTCCCTCTATTGTAGTTTGTTACAACAGAGATGTTACCATTTGGAATTATGTATATCTCCCCTGAAAAGGCCCTTAGTTTTGTTACCCTAAGGTCTAATTCTTCAACGATGCCGTCCATATCACTTATTTGGACATAATCTCCTACTGAGTATTGGTCTTCTATTAATATAAAGAATCCTGTAATAACATCCTTGACTAAGGACTGTGCTCCAAAACCTATGGCTAGACCACCAATACCTGCAGTAGCAATTATTGAAGTAGTGTTGATTCCAAATAACTCCAATATCATAATAATTCCAATAAGAATCATTATATATCTGATAACTTTTTTTAAGGTAGATACCAGGGTATTTGTTCTTTTCTTTTCTATTTTGATATTTTTGTTTTTTATCTTTAGGGTTCTATCTATTATTCGGTTTATTAATTTAACAATTAATCCTATGCATATCAATATAAAAGCTGATATAATCAATTTACCAAATATATTGATATCACCTTCATGGGTTTTTAAATAATTATCTATCAATCTTGCTATATTCTCCATAATTTCTCCTTAAATCTATAATATCTTTTCTGCAATACTCCCCTTAATTGATTTTGTATATCTATAGATTCCGTCTATACTTATTTGTCCATTATCTATTAGTTCCTTGACCTTATCTATATCATCAAGTAAAAACAACAAGGATAAACCACAACTTGTACTTACATCCCTTGGTGTGGGGATTGTTTTAAATGTAAAGTTATTATCTTTAAAAACTTCTTCTCCTTGTAGAGCATAATTAGTCGATTTAAAAGTTATCAATCCATAAGTTTCTTCTTTAGTCATATTTTCTCCTATCCTATTATTATGTTAGATGCTGGATCCTTTAGCTTTTCATATATAGTATACATATTGGATATAGATCCTATCTTAAGATTTTCCTTAAGATTTAGATAATCTAAGCAAGTACCACAGGATATAATTTCAACACCTAAGTCTTCTAATTTTTTTATATCGTCTAAAACTTGTGAATCCTCACATGTAAGTCTTACACCTTCATTATAAAAGATTAGAGTCTTGGGATAAGGTGATGTTTCTGATACTGTATAGATAAAACTCTTCATTAGAATCTTACCTAGTTCTGCATTATCCTTGCCCATTGTATCAGAGGAAAAAGCTATTGTCTATCTAAACCTAAATTAAATAGTGATAATAAATACTTACCTTTTATATAATATTATAAAATATAAAAGAAAAAAGACTCCAATAATAAATGGAGTCTTTTTTCTTTGTATTAGTATGTCTCTTTAAATACTTCGAAGTATTTTTGTCCGTGGGCACATGCAGGACATTCTTCTGGAGCTTCATTTCCTGTGTGAATATATCCACAGTTGTTACATTTCCATTCTACTTCTTCATCTTTCTTGAATACTTGGTCATTTTCAATATTAGCAAGTAATTTTAGGAATCTTCTTTCATGACGTTCTTCAACCTCTGCGATTTCTCTAAATACATATGCAATATCATCAAAGCCTTCTTCTTCTGCTACATCAGCAAACTTTGGATATAAGTCACTGTGCTCTTCATTTTCACCTGCTGCAGCTGCTTTTAAATGAAGTTTTGTATCACCTAAAGCAACTGGAAAATCAGCTTCAATATTTACTGTATCTTCTTTAAAATCATTATTTAAAAATTTGAAGAATCTCTTAGCATGTTCTCTTTCATTTTGAGCTGTTTCATTGAAAATATTTGATATTTGTACTTATCCTTCTTTTAATGCTGTAGAA
>JAAYFG010000106.1 GCA_012728335.1 Tissierellia bacterium
ATCGTTTTATCTGATATTGGAAAAAACTTGTTAGTTGATAAGTATTATAAATCCTTGATGATTTCAATTAAAACTGATGGTGATACTGATAGATATTATATAAATTATTTGGAAAATGATATGAACGAAAGAAAGGTTGAAATAATAAACAGTGGTAATAATTGGCAAAATTATGAGTTTTTCATAGATTCAAATAGTTTAAAATATCCTATAGAAATTGTAAGCATTGAATCTTCTAATTCAGATGCAGTTATTAGTATTAAAGATTTTTATGGAATCAGCGATGAAGATTAGTAAATTTAAGGCATATACTTTGTTGGAGTTGTTATTAGTTATAGGAATTATAGCTACAATGCTTACTGTTGTGATTATTAGTACTAAACCAATTGAAAAGACTAGAGTAAATAATACAATTAAATTACTAAAAGCAGATATTATTGCTACAAAAAATAGAGCAATCTCTAATAACGAAAAAGATAGAATAGAGTTTAATTATTTTGATAATTCATATAGTTATGAATTGAATGGAGATAAAATAGTGGTGAAACTAGGGAAAAATGTAGTGCTTAAGAGAATCAGCAATTGTTATTCATTTGAATTTACTGGTAACGGAAGTCCAAGTAATATCGGTTCAGGTACTATTGGCCTATTAATAGATGAAGTAGACTATGTTATAACCATAGCTCCTGTAACAGGGAAACTAAGCTTTAGAAAGACGAATGAAGATGTATAAGAAATCCGATGGATTCATTTTATTAGAAGCAATGTTCTCAATAGTGTTTTTAGTAATATTGATATCACTTATAAATTGTTCCATACATTCTCTTGGAACACAAAATCATAAAATCAAACTAAAAAAAGAGGCAATAGAAATAGCTGTTAATACAATAGAGACAGAAAGTTTTGATACACAGGAATATGACGAATTAGAAGTTAAGAGTATTCTGAAAGACTTAAATGATAAATTATTGAAAATAGAAGTAATTGTAACAGAAAAAGATAATGGTGATATTTATGCAAAATTATTTGCAGTTAAAGAAAAGTAGTGGGATGACTCAAATAGAACTACTAGTTGGAATAAGTATTATTTCTATAATAGGGATGGCTTTGTTTTCACTACTATTTGTTAACAACAATCTACTTAATAGTATTGAGAATAGTAATGACGAAATTATAAATAGGTACTATGGGATAGAATATCTGAGAAATGAAATATCTAATTCTGATTTGATAATTCCGTCGAAATACTTTAAAAATAGTACTACTATGAAACCCTTAGCATTTGTAATTCAGAAAGAAGTGTATAGCTACAGAAGAAACTCAAATAATAAAGAACGATATAATAAAGTAATCTATTGTGTAAAGGGAGATAAATTAATAAGAAACAGCTGTAAATCTAATGAATTTAAATTTGAGAATTTAAAGATATTTTCTGGATATAGTGAAATTCTAACAGGAGTAGAGAAGGTAAATTCTAGTATTGATTATGAAAGTAGTCAAATAAAAATCAAAATAGAATTTACCAATGGAGATTTCGCTACTATAAATATGAAGTTAAGATGTGAGTTATATGAAAAATCAATCTAAAGGGTTTATAAATATTCTTATAATAATTGTATTATCAATTCTATCGTGCATATCGATGTACATATCAGAAATCACCATTCATAATTCAATGGTTTTATCAAATACTGAAAATAGAATACAGGCTCAATATATTGGTGAAGCTAATATATTGAATTGCTATACTAATATAAAAGAAACAGAAGATTTGAGCACTATATTATACAACTTGATAATAAATGACAGTAAATATGATTTCAAAAATGAAAGATTGGTATTAGACTCTTCTTTAAACTACGAAAGTAAAGTTTTAGAACAGATAGTATGGAGTGGAAATGTTCCTATACTAAAGTTGATTGATGAAATTACTTACAATGGAACGAAGATTTCTGTTGAAGGGAATATCAATTTATATAATAAATTATTGTTCACTAATAACGATCATATAAGTGCAGAAAGATATAGTAGAAAAGAGGAATTACAATTCAATTCATTAATAACAGGCGTATATGAATTTATTGATAGCAGAGAAATACAAGAGAAATTGAAATTTGTAATATCGGAGAATGGTACTATATTTCACGAGAATGGTAAAAACTATATGAGCAACGAAGAAAGTATTATTGAATTACCTATTGAAACTAGATTATTAAGTAATGATAAACTACATATTGGTCTAGATGAAATAAACTCTAATATAGAATTAAGTGGAGTATTGATATGTAATGGTGATATAGAGTTAAAATGTGATTTAAACTTTACTGGAATTGTAATAATGGTAAATTCTAAATTAATAAACAATGGATACAATTTTGATGTAAAAGGTTGTGTCATTAGTGATAAAAACAGTGAGTCATTTGGTTTAGAAGTAAAATATGATGCTGAAATTATTTTGGACAGTATGAAAGAATTGCCTTTCTTTTTAGATTTGAAACTGAATAGTGTAAAACTTAATACTACTGGAGGTAATCAGCAATAGAGGATATACGAAAATAGTTGTTAAATTTTAATTATACATTTATAAATGATTTGAGATAATCTACTACTAGAATAATATTGATATATTGCTCTAGTAAAAAAAGCTTTCTTTAATGAGTTATATTTTTAAAATTAAAGTAAATAGATAAAATTTTACTTTGTAGTTAAGGTAGATTCATTCTAGATTGCAATTATGTATAGGTTTTTATCAAACGATGAGTAATATAAAATTCTTAAATAAGAACTCAATACCGTGGATTTTAGTTGTGCTCAAATTATTAAATTTTGTTTAAACAAAAAATCTATTATGGTTTTTTACTGTTTAGTAGCATATTTTTTTAAAGATACCCTATATTAGGGTATCTTTAATTTATGGAATTGTTGATTGAGAGTATTATATCTATGATTGAGATTTAACTAAATCATAGATATAATAACATATACAGCATGGAAAATAGCATTAGAAAAACAATTATAGAATTATAATAAAAGTGAATAGCTATTTTAAAGACAAATTTCAGCATGCTAATATGATAAAAAATGAGTAGATGAAAATGGAGGTATGATAGTTATAATACTGAAATGTTTTATGGATTTATCAATTATAGAAAAAACTGACAAGGAGATGGAAATGAATAGAAGAATTAATAAAATATCATTGATTTTAAGCATTTGTGTTATTTTGAGTGGTTTGTACATAAACTTCATCGATGTTTTTGCAGCTAGGGAAACGGAAGTAGGTTTACTAGATGTGGTTTATTTGAATGGCTATTCTGATGATGAGAATAAAAACGAAAGCATTGGAAGTAAAGAAAATCCTGCAAAGACATTTAAAGAAGCAAAAGAATTATTAGCCTCAGACGGCACTATAATAATAACTGGAAATATTGTTATATCTGGAGATGAGGTATGGGATTTATTAGTTAAGGGAACTGCAAAAGTCCACAGAGGTTTTACAGACCCATCTGACAAAACTATAATAGATGTTCCAGCTGGCAGTAGTTTAGAATTAAGTAATATAGTGATTGATGGTATATACGTAGGTGATATAGAAATAGAGGAAGACTCTGCAGATGCTGGAACGTTAATAAGTGTAACAGGCGGGGAATTAGTAATGAAAGACGGAGCAGTCTTACAAAATAATAGAGCAATTATTAATAATGCCGGTGCCGTATTTATTACAAATAATGGAACTTTCTTAATGGAAGGTGGAGTAATAGCTAACTGTATGGGGAAAAATGGTGGGGCTGTTAGGATAGATAACAGAGAGGCACATCAAGTAGACTATATAAATGGTGGAGTTTTCCAGATGAGTGGAAAATCAAAACTTACTAGTAATGAAGCTTATCAAGGTGGGGCTGTTTATTTAAATGGATCTAATTCAAAATTTATTATGGATGGCGGTTTAATTGAAAAATCAATTATTGTAGATGATGAGACTAGTCTTGATATAGATTATGGTGGAGCTGCTGTTGCGGTGTTTGATGGCGCAGAATTTGTAATGAATAATGGATCAATAAATGGAAATAAAAATTTGAATGATGGTGGAAGTGGTGGAGCTGTATTAGTAGGTGGACAAGATATTTCTGCTCTACCCATAGAAGAGTATCATTCAAGTGGTAAATTTATCATGAATGGTGGAACTATATCTGATAATAAGGCAAGTTTTGGTGGTGGAGTTTATATAGGAAATATTGGTGAAGGATATCAACCAGGTGATATAGTAGATGGTGAGTTTACTATGAATGGTGGAATCATCGAGAATAACATTGCAGTGGGAAGTAAATTGCCAGGGAAATTAATACCAAGTGGTGGTGGAGTTTACTTAGAAAGTGGAACTGCTAAAATTTTTGGAGATTCTATTATTCGTGGGAATATTGCAGAAAAATCTGGAAACTCAGTAGAAAAATATGGTGATGGAGTTTATGTAGGAGATAGCAAATTCTACATTGATGAAAGCATTGATATAAATTCTGATAATGATGTCTTTTTAGCATCAAACAATCCAGGTAAACCTTACTATATAAATGTTAGAACACCTTATGATGGAATTTGTAAATTTGCTAATAAGATGCATATTACAACAAATGAAAATGCTATTGGTACAAAGATAGTTCATTATCCAAGCTCTGCTGGTGGTGATGAATCAGCTAATAATGCAATGATTCGAAATCATTATATAATAAGTAAGTATCATACGGATGGTGATGATTTCATACCAGAAATAGATACTAATGAAGTTTCGATTATACAAAGCGAAACCTATAAAGATTACTTAGTGTATGGAAACAAAGTGCGTGTTAATCTTGAAATCGAAAAACTAGTCGTTGGTACAGGAATTCCTAGTGTAGATACACTTTATAATTTTACTATAACTAAAGATGGAGAACCTGTATCTGGTAAATATTCAATTGATGGTGGCATTGAACAAGATGTTCCATCAAATGGAAAAATCAGAATTAAATCTGGAGAAGTAGCTAAACTAACAGAATTAGAGTTAGGATGTTACAGTGTTGTAGAAGAGAAACCTACAGATCTGAATTATGTAAAGACTTATATAGAAGTTGAAGATAGAAGAATAGATGATTTAAAAGTAGATTTAGTTTTATCAGTAGATGAAGATATAAGAGTGAAATATACTAATGAATTTAAGAAAGATGATGATCCTGTAAATCCTAATCCATGGTGGTTGATTGATGGTGGGGATGACGGTATCTTAAATAAAAAAGACCACTTCGCTTATATGATTGGATACCCTGAAGGAGTAGTTATTCCAGAAGGCGACATAACGAGAGCAGAGGTTGCTACTATATTCTTTAGAATGATGACTGATGAGGCTAGAGAAAAATACTGGAGTAATAATAATAATTACTCTGATGTTGATTATGATGCTTGGTATAATAACGCAATATCAACATTGAGTAATGCTGGTGCCATAAAAGGATATGAAGATGGTAGTTTCAAACCTAATGACTTCATAACGAGAGGCGAATTTGCAGCAATGGCTTCAAGATTTTTATCTGAGACTGGAACACTTACTAAAAACAACTTTACAGATGTAAAAGGTAATTGGGCAGAGGAATCTATTGAAAAATTAGTATCTTTAGGAATGATTAAGGGTTATGAGGATGGTAGTTTTAAACCTGAGCAAAGAATAACAAGAGCAGAAACAGCTACTCTAGTAAATGCAGTTTTAGAAAGAACACCTCATAAAGACAATCTATTAAAAGATATGAAGAGATGGACTGATAATATGGATGAAGATAAATGGTACTATGCTCAAATTCAAGAGGCTACAAACTCACATATTTATGAGAGAGTTAATGTCAAATCATTTGAGAATTGGACTAGACTATTACCAGTTAGAGATTGGGCAGCGCTTGAGAGAGAGTGGAGCAATGCAAATTCTTCCTCTAATCCAGGCGATGTAAGTAAATAAATATTTAATAATAAAGAGACTTTATTCAAATATAGTTGAATAAGGTCTCTTATTATTATTAGAACAAAATTTCATACAGTCTTAAGGTGTAGATTAATAAATAAAGATACTTTTATTAATTTTATACTTTTGTAAATCATCTGAGACCTCTTTACAAAAAACAATATCTAATTTCATAAAGTAGAGCTATTTATAAAATAAAAATTTACGTTTTTTAAAGCGTTTACATTGGCAACAGAATAGATTTATATAAATATTTACACATTTGAACAAATAAAACTTTAGCATGAAATACCTGTTTTTTGAAAGGATAAATTAGTCTTCTTTTGAAGCTTCACCAATAATAGTTTGTTTGATAAAACCTACCCTGCATATCTCTACCATAACATGATTTTTCAGACATATTTAAGATCTATTTGCTAGTCTTAACTATGTGTGCATGTTTATCATATAAATTAGGTTTATATAGTTTGTTTAAAATCTTGGAAACTTGATAATAATTAAGTTTGCAAAGTACTCTGGACAACGAACAAGGGTATCTAGCGTATCTTTTCTTAAAAAGCTGTTTGGTAACTACTTTATATCAGATACTACTCTCTATTATTAATTTTTAA
>JAAYFG010000107.1 GCA_012728335.1 Tissierellia bacterium
ATATATTATTTAGTGAGATAATGGATATTATAAATAAATTTAGAGGTGAAGATAAATAATGAGTACATCGAGTTTTTTACAGGAGAAATACGGAATTAGTGAAGAAGTAATTGAAATGGTTAAAAATGCAGAAGCTAATTTAACAGAGCAATTTAGTAAATTAGACGCTATAAAAGAGTATAATCAATATAAGATTATTAATGCTATGCAGGAAGAAAGACTTTCTTCAACCGATTTTCATTGGACTACAGGATATGGCTATGGTGATATTGGTAGAGACAAAGTTGAAAGCATTTATTCAATAATTTTTAATACTGAAGACTCACTAGTTAGACCAACAATAGTATCAGGAACCCATGCTATAAGCCTTACACTGTCAGCACTACTAAAATATGGGGATGAACTTATGGAAATTACTGGTTCTCCTTATGATACACTACATAAAGTAATTGGCTTGGAAGAAGATAAAAGAGGAACACTTATAGATAATGGAGTAAAATATAGAGAAATTGATTTAAAGGACGGACAAATTGATACTGAAGCAGTCATAGAGGCAATCTCTGATGTAACTAAAGTTGTTGCAATTCAACGTTCAACAGGATATAGCGATAGACGAGCTCTTACTGTTGGAGAAATTAAAGATGCAGTATCAAAGATAAAAGCAGCACATCCACATGTAATTATATTTGCAGATAATTGTTATGGAGAATTCACCTCATTTGACGAACCTACTGATGTTGGGGTTGATATAATGGCAGGCTCATTAATTAAAAATCCTGGTGGAGGACTTGCATATACTGGTGGTTATGTAACTGGAAGACGTGATTTAATTGATTTAGTTGCCAAAAGAAGCACTGCACCTGTAATTGAAAAAGAATGCGGACTTACTTTTGGACAGACAAGAACTAATTTACAAGGACTATTTTTAGCTCCACTTATAGTAAATCAAGCCATTAAAGGTGCATTATTAATCGGAGAGATATATAAAGGCTTGGGATACAAAATTGTTCCCGATGTATTAGACGAAAGATCAGACATTATTCTTGGAATCGAATTTAAGAGCAGAGAAAAAGTCGTTGAATTCTGTAAGGGAATCCAAGAAGCGTGTGCAGTAGACTCATTTGTCGTTCCAGAACCTTGGGAGATGCCTGGATATGAAGATGAAGTAGTAATGGCAGCAGGAGGCTTTATAGAGGGTTCATCTATAGAATTAAGTGCTGATGGACCTATGAGAGAGCCATTTTATGCTTACTATCAAGGTGGACTTACCTATGAACACTGTAAATTAGGAGCTATGATTACACTTAGGAACTTTAAGGAAAAAGGATTATTATAGGAGAATAAAGTCTCTAGGTAATAAATATATCAACAAAATGTTTTAAGTAGCTTGAATTAATTTATTCAGGCTACTTATTTTAGTTTATGGCATTAAATATAGCATATATTAAGTTATATTGTAATAAAATTGTATTTATCATGTATACTGTAGTATAATTAAGCAAACTAAATATATTCTTATTGTATTAAGAAAGGATGATTCAATATGAAAGCTCTAAAGGCTATATTATTACTCACTATGGTTATTATTTTATCCTCATGTGGAAAAACAAACGAAAATGTTGATGTTAGAGAATTAGAAGAAATAACAGTAGAACCTATTTTAAAAACTGTAGATGACTTTGAACACATAGAAAATAACGAATGGCTTGTACTATCTGATGATAATACTGGAAGAATATTTGAAGGAAATTCAGAGCTTGGACCAATTGAATGGACTGCTTTAGAAAAATCTCTTTTAGAGAATATGGAAAAAATGAATATTGATATTGATGGATTATATCTAATCCTTGATAAAAATGATTTTCAGGTATTTTGGAGTAGTAAACTAGGAGAAGCATATCTATTTAACCAGGAAAATGAGTCTTTACAATTCTTAATGGAAACTGAAACTGCTGAAAATTACAATCCAGAAGAGCTTGCTTTAGCTGAGTATTTAAAGGCTAATGCTGATGAAAATACTTTGCACTTAACGAATGGAGAAGTTTTTCTTTCATTTGACCACCTAGGAAAACTAATTAGTTCAAAGGAAATTCCTGAAAACTATAATGTATCAAGATTAAATGAAAACTATGCTATTTTAAACAAAGATGGTAAAAACTTCATTTATATATACTCTGATGATGCAATCAAATATGAAATTGATGAAGATTTTTATCTAAATTTTTTTTATCTAAATGAAAACTATATATCAAAGGAAGGAAATACAATATATTGCATTGATTTTATTAATGAAAAATTGTATTCATATATTGATGATGAGATTGAAAACATGGATATACTTACTACTGGAAAGGACAAAATACTGTTAGTTGATGTCGATAAGCAAATTATGAAGAAATTCCAGGTAGTATTAGAATAAATAGTGTAGTATGTGAAAAGGTATTAAACTTTATGTTTAGTGCCTTTTATTTGACATTTTTTCAAGTATTAAGTAATATATAACTAACTAAACTTATAGTTTAATATAGAAACTAGGAGTATGAAATGAAGAAAGAATCGATAAAACTATTTCACCAGGAACGAATCATAGAGTCAGCTGATAAATTGTTTTTGATAAAAGGAAAAGAAGAAACTACTGTTGATGAAATAGCTAAAGAGGCTAATTATAGTAAAGCGACAATTTATGTGTATTTTAAAAGCAAAGATGATATATTTAATCATGTCTTTTTAAAGTATATGAAACTGTTGAAATCAAGAATTGAAAATGGAATGTCTGAAAGTATAGACGCAATCAAACAATACTATTCAATATGTGAAGAATTGCATCTTTTTAGTGAGGAGTATCCTGATTACTATAGATTGCTTACTACTTCTGTTCAAGTAGATGTAAAGAGTAAAACTAATGATGAAGCACTTGAAGAAATATTTAGTGTCGGTGAGGAAATAAATGGGAAAGTCATTGAAATAATTAGTGCTGGTATAGTGCAAGGTTATTTTAGAGTAGATATTGAGATACTTCCTATGGTATTTATCTATTGGTCCAGCATAACGAGTATAATTGAAATGAGTAATAATAAGAACGAATACATATACGAACAGATGAATTTAGATAAAAAACAGTTCTTACACTACAGTTTTTCTAATTTGTTGAAGATGATATTGAGATAAAAACATTAACTAGTATATGGAGATATATTAGATGCTCTATATATTACAAATTCTAATTTAGTGTTACAAATCTACATAATTCCAATTATTATTATATATTGTTGTATAATTAATATAATAGTATTATGAGGAGGTTGTTATGAGAAGATTAAAGATTTTGATTATTTGTATTTTAATTTTAACGATGAGTGTATTATTTATTGCTTGTAATAAGAATGCTTCAATATATGATATACAGGCAAATGAGGGACGGTTTACAGTTGAATATGAAAGTGAAAACTTATCAATAGATATATATAGTATTAATGATGAGTTATATGCATTGATTGAAGGAAATAGTGAATTATTACCAATTCTAAATAAAGGTAAAGTCATTACAAATGATCAGTTTTATGAAATAGAAAATGGTAATACTGGTGTAGATATTAAAGAGCTAAAACCGTATAACGAGAATTTTAAAGACAAAATAGGACTATTTATTAATGACGATTTATCATTGGTTAATGAAGATTTAAAAAGACCTGAAAAAACAAATATAGGCTCCATATGTTATATTTATAAGATTGAAGATGATTTAGCATATGTAGATGTACTAGAGCAATTTTTTGATTCTCCATCCATCATTGACTATGCAGTTGGATATATTCCGATTGAAAACATTATCGTTGAACCCTCTGTTGAAGAATTAGAGAGTTTAAGTAATTATTGTCATATTAAAAAAGGGACCATAGCAGTTATTGATAGTGTTAATTCTGAAAAATATGAAATAGACGGTGGTTTTTATGGAGAAATACTTGAACTGAAAGATGATTCAGTTTTAATTGGAGCAGCAGGTGGTGCAAATCCATATTGGATATCAAAATCAGACATAGATTATGATTTTAACGATTTTAAAGGATATCCGGAAAATTGGCATACTATTGATAAATAGAATTTACGTATTTAATTACTTAAGCATTAAAATAGAGCATATACACTAGTGTATATGCTCTTAAATTTATTAACTATACATGTTCTCTAAAAAGTGAAATGACATGACCTAATATTTTCAAGTCTTGAGTATAAATAGGATTCATTGAGTCATTTTCAGGTTGAAGCCTAAATCTATTATCTTCTTTATAAAAAGTTTTAATCGTAGCCTCATCTTCTATAAGGGCAAGTACTACATCACCATTTTTAGCATTATTTCTCTTTTCGATTAATACGAAGTCTCCATCATAAATACCTCTATTAATCATGCTATCTCCAGAAACCTTTAACATAAAGACTTCTTTATCTCTAATTGCATCAGCAGTAAGAGGGAAAGTGTCTTCAATGTTTTCAACAGCAAGTATTGGAAGTCCTGCAGTTACACTACCTACTATTGGAACATCGACAGTTTGCTTTTTTGCAAGTAAAAAATCATCTTCTTGATTCTTTAAAACGATAGCTCTAGGTTTAGTAGCGTCTTTAGTTATGTAATCTTTCATCTCTAATTTAGATAAATAACCATGAACAGAAGAAGGGGACTTAAGGTTAACACCTTTACAGATCTCTCTTACCGTTGGAGGATATCCTTTATTCTCAATATTACTCTTTATAAAAAATAGTATCTCTAACTCTTTTTGATTTAAATCATCATACATATTAATCACCCAATCTATAAATATTTTATAATAAACGAACAACTGTATCTTTTAAACAATTATACCATGCTATTTCAACATAAGCAAACTATAGTTCTTTTTTGTTCAAAAAGACTTGACAAAAAACACTTGTTCTTATAAAATGTAAATAGAACATATGTTGCGAACAAATGTACAGGAGAATGATGATTATGAAAAAAAATAAAAGAATAGTTATAAAGAACAAATTTAGATTATTAAGCATAATATTTGTAATTGCATTGATTAATATGGGTATTACTACATATTCATTAAATGGTTCGACAGCTAAAGCTAACAGCCTTGATGATGCTACAGAATACCTAAATGTATATGTAGATACAAACGACACTGTTTGGAGCATTGTAAACGAGAATTTGGAAAATATAGAACTGAATTATAGAGATATTCGCGACGTAGTTGAAAATGTGATTGAAGTAAATAGTATTGAAAATGGCAAAATAGTGCCTGGAGATGTAGTCTTGATCCCCTTAAGATAATGTTATAGAGCTAAGAGATATCAACTATCTTTTAGCTCTATATTTTGTAATGGATTAAGATTTACAGCGGCTCTTAGCTGTTCGTCACTTACATGAGTGTAAATCTGTGTCGTTGATACATTCTCATGTCCTAGGAGAACCTGAAGCGTTCTAATGTCAATATTTCCGTATTGGTATAGCAAAGTAGCTGCAGTATGTCTAAGTTTATGTGGAGAGAATCCTTTGTCAGCAAGTCCGGCAATTTTCAAATATTTATCAAGCATATGTTGAATAGCTCTATTGCTAATACGGGTATTTCTATTACTTAAAAACAAAGCACTTTCTTCAATATTTGGTCTTACAGAAAGATAATCATTTATTGCATCTATCGTTGTATCATTTAAATAGATTTTACGTTCTTTATTTCCTTTACCAATAATATTTAATGACGCGTCTTTATTTATATGTTCCAAATCAATATTAGTCAATTCTGACAGTCTAACACCAGTATTTAAGAACGTAATTATGATTGCATAGTCTCTTTTACGATAAAAGATATTTTCAGTCTCCAAAATGGCCTCTAAGAGCTTTTTAACGCTCTCAATGTCCAAATGTATTGGTAATCGCTTAGATAGCTTAGGACCGCGTATGGTGCTCATAGGGTCAATATCAATAACTTTGATGACTACATGAAGATATTCAAAGAAAGATCTAAGTGAAGATATCTTTCTAGAGCGCGTAGCAGAGGAATTATCCATATATTTGTCTAAATAAGAAATATATGAAATAATGTCCTGGATATTTATTTTCTTTACCAAATCTAAATCAATATCATTAACAGTGATAGAAGATAAATCGTCTAAAGTAATATTAAGATTTTCATCATATAATTTATATCGATATTTTATATATCTAAAGAAACCTTCAATATCCGAAATATAAACTCGAACAGTATTAGAAGACATTTCTATAATAGATTCTAAATAATCAGTCCAATCATAGATGATTGAAGAGTTATAAGCCAAATTAACCACTCCGTTTCACACTAGCTATTTGTCGTATAATTAGTATTATACGACATTGTTTAATTTGATTTTACTATACTCTCTCGATCAATTCAAGTCTAGTTTTGAACTATTAATATACTATTATGATAGTTTCATTATAATGTTTTATTATAGACATTAGTTTAGATTAGTATCTATCTTGTAACTTATTATTATCGAATTCATATAATTTCTGTACAATCTTATACTCGCTAGAATCATTTTTTAAAGTCTCTAGGGCATTATCAGTTAATTTATATACTTTAGTACTTCCATATTTTTTATTAATAGTACCTTCATTATAGCTATACGCATCTATTAACTTTAAATCATTAATATTTAAAGTTAAGTCCAATGTTTAATTTAGTAAATCATAAATATAGCAAAAGGATGATAATGTACACAATGAACATTATCATATTCAATAGCTTGATTTTCTTATATATAGTCATTTAAATCACTTTTAATAGTATGTTAATATAATATCTATGCGAATTTTAATTGTAATTACTTATCCATAGGAACTAAAAACATTATAATACAACCAATAAGTATCAAGACCATACCTAAAATCTTCTTTTTATTCTGTTTGTTTTCAGTAGTAGAATCTAGTCTAGCAGTGCCATAGCACGCTGTACCTATTCCAATTATTAATTGCGGATAGTAATTCATCAATAAATCTAACACTAAAAATCTCCTCTTTAAAATAGTATAATTATAGTTTAAAACATTTCCTTCTGTGGAAATACTCCAAATATGCCACCAGTATGAATAAATAGTATATTGCCTTTAAAATAGTCATTGTTTTTAATTTCTTTATTTAGTCCAAATAACATCTTACCAGTATAAACTGGGTCAAAAACTATTCCTGTTCTCTTAGCCAAGTATTTTATATATTCAAATACTTCTGGGCCAGAAATGCCATACCCTTCCCCAGCGTAATCATTTATAATATTGATACTATCAAAGTTTATCGGTTCTTTATAATCTGCAATTTCACAAGCTTCATTTATTATTTCGATAATTCCACTCTTAACATCAGCCTCACCATCGTATATATTAAAACCTACGATTTTTTTGTTGCCTTGCAATACTTCATTTGCCATATAAAGTCCTGCATACGTACCGCCAGAACCCTCAGTTACACATATCATATTAAATTCAATGCCTAATACTGATTCTTGTTCAAGGATTTCTTTATATGCATCAAAATAACCAAATGAGCCTATTCCATTAGATGCTCCCTCAGGAATAATATAAGCTTTTAGTCCATTCTTTTCATATTCAGCTTTTATTTCTTTCATAATATTCGCTCTGTCATTTTTATACTCTTCTGCTGTAATATAGCTTATTTGAGCTCCAAAAAGCTTATCTAAAAAAAGATTGCCATCTCCTTGATCGCATACTGAATCACCTCTTAGAAGTAAATGAGAAGCTTTACCTAATGAAGCAGCAGCAGATGCAGTAGCTCTACAGTGATTGGATTGAATTCCACCACAAGTAATAAATACATCAGCCTCTGATTCTAGACCCTCAGCAATTGAGAATTCAAGTTTTCTTACTTTATTTCCAGATAGTTCGACACCAGTATAATCATCTCTTTTTATGTACAACGCAGTATTGTCTTTTATATCATCTGAGATATTGAATTCAAAAATTGGTGTTGGTGTATTGGCTAATTTTATTTTGTTAGGAGTTTTCATTTTGATTACCTCTTTTCTATGTTTTTTACTGAATATCTTGGTTAAATAAGAGATTACAGATGTCTCTAATTTATCATCACTTTATTATGTTGTCAAACAAAACTAATTTTATATAAGTTTACTATTCAAATAACCCACCACTTTATCTAAATTATCATAATTCACTTCAGGACTTCCACTTCTTGTTTTTTCAACGGCTCTAACTATTTGTCTATCGAAAAAACTAAGTTCGTCATTTCTTATTTCTCCTCCAATACTTAGACTTAGTACTGAATGATTAACTAATTCCAATTTAAAATTAACCTCTAAAAATTCATCTACCTTAATATTTAAAGCACCCTAAGTTAATCTTGGATGCTTTAATAAGTTTAATTATCACGTTTCCATTCATCGTATGATGTTATGACAATTCCTGTATTGATATTGATTGATTTTGTATTATCGTTTTTCGGTGGGTCTTCTTTAGTATATAATAATATCATAGAATTTGAAGTTACCTCGTCCATTAGCCAAGAAAAAGTGATTTCTATTTCTTCACCAGGATTTACTTCTGTTTTTATATTGTCTGAAGAATGCATTTCTGATATTGATAAGGGGTGAAAATCTTCTTGTGGAAATTCATATCCTAAGACCATTTCTTCACTAAATACATGAAATGGAGATTGAGCTGAATTACTGGTATTTTTGAAAGTAAAAGTCATAGACATTATTATGTTTTTGCCTTCTTCTCTATAATCTAATGACTCTCTTCTAAATTCACCACTATCGCTATTAATGATGAAATTACCTTCTACTACTTTCAAATCTTTAATTAAAACTTCAGTATTGTTGACCTCATTAGAATCTATACTAGAACAACCAACTAGTAATATCAGTAGTATTACATATAATACTGTCTTTTTTATTAAATCCATGTTTATCCCCCTTAGACAAATCTGTTTAACTATAAGACTATATTTCAGCCATTACTCCATCGTCGATTCTCCAAATTACGTCAGACTGATTAGCTAAGTCCATATCATGAGTAACTACTATAATACAAAAACCATCGTTATGCGCTAAATCTCGAAGTATTTCCACTATTTTTTCACTATTCTGTCCGTCTAGATTACCAGTTGGCTCATCTGCAAGTATTATCTTGGCTCCAGTTGCTAAAGTCCTTGCTATTGCAACTCGCTGTTGTTCTCCACCAGATAATTTAGCAGGGTATCTCCCTTGTTTTTTCTCATCTATTCCTAACGATGAAAGTATTTGTCTCCCCTTCTCTTTCGCAATACTACTTTCTATCCCCTTATATTCCATTGGAAAACACACATTTTCCAGTGCAGTAAGCAAGGGAAATAATTGAAATGCCTGAAATATCATAGACAAACTATCTCTCCTATACTGATCTAAATCTATCTCAGAAAGGTTTTTATCATTAAGGCTAATACTTCCACCAGTAGGCTCATCAAGTCCTGCCATAATGGAAAGGAGAGTTGTTTTCCCACTTCCTGAAGGTCCAACGATGGCATATATTTTCCCATCTTCAAAAGTGGCATTTATATCCTTTAAAACATCTACATTTGCACCACTATATCTATAATATATATTTTCTAATTCCAATTTTGCCATGTCGTTTCTCCTATTCTTTAACTTGCAACATATCTAATGGTTTTCTATTTAATACGGTTTTCGTACTTACTAATATGCCAATGATGCTAGCAACGATATAACTGGCAATTATGAATATATATCGTATTATCGGATACACATTGTTGCCATAACTTAGGGCTATTATTATTAAAATTGCTATTATTAGTCCTGTGGATACTAGTAAGATTATTTCTCTAAACACATATTTTTCAATGCTCTTATTATCTACTCCCAATATTCTCATAATAGAGAATTCTTCACTTCTCCTCAGTATTATCAAATAAGGTAAAACGACTGCTATTGTAAGCGAAATAATCAGTAGTATAGGATAAATAATATCCAATAACTCAAGGTTTTTTTGAAGTGGTTTAATGGTTTCAATCAATGTATCGTCATTTAAAACTAGTTTATATCCAGTTCTAGAATTATATTTATTCAATAGTACAGTATTCAAAACTTCGTCTCGATTATTGTAGAACTCTACATTTTTGTCTTGATCAAATAGAAATTCGGCTTTGGAATAGTACATAGACCCTTGAGTAAAAGATTTAATAGCATCCAACGGATAAATAAACTGTTCAATTTCAGTAGAGCCAATTACTCCAGATGAGCTGTAGCTATCATATGCCGGATAATTAAATGAATTATAAATTCCGATTACTTCTCCAAATCTTTTAGGTGTATTTTCACCTCTATGTCTTAAATACACTTTATCCCCTATGTCGATATTAAAGGTTTTAGCTGCCGCTTTTGATGACAAAACAGGAATTATTTCATCTTTTCTATTATAACTGTTAAATCGCTCTGTAACTCCATTATCTTCTTCTAATGAAACTGTCATTCCCTCTGGACTATTTATGTCTTGATTAGAGGCAATAATCATCATAAAAGGAATTTTATCATAATATTGCCATTTGCTATAATCTACTTTTACTATCTTTTCTAATTCTCCGTTTCTATCTACGACTAATTCATCATAGTGATTAGCTGAAGATAGAAAATAGTCTTCAACATAATTTGTATTAATAAGTTTATTTATAATCTCTTGAGAGATATTACCCTTATCGCTATAACCATATTGACCTGTAAAAACAATATTTCCTCTTATTTCAGTATTTGTGATAGATTCTTCAATGAAAGTATTGTTACTATCTATTAAATATGAAACAAATAGTAAAGACCCAGATAGAAGTATAGTCACGACTAATATCAACACAGTCATAGTCAGAGACCGTCTAATATTTAGTTTGCTGTATTTTTTAAGGTATTTATTGTCTTTATGGTCTATCAATTTTATATCTTTGAAATCTATTATATCTGATAAGGCCTCTGTCTTAATCTCAAAAGAATCAGTTTCATAATCATCATATGCCTTAGATTTTTTCTTACTGAAGAAGCCCAATAGAGATTGTCGCTTTAGACTTAAAGTACCCAATAAAATAATGATACTAAAAATTGAAATCAGTAGAATTGCAATGATTACTGCAAATTTCATACTGTCACCCGTACTTATTTCAGATGCCTCTGTCAACAGTTCGCTAAGTATCTTTCTAGAGTTAGTCACTGCATTTTGATATCCGTATATTGAAGAGCCCATAATTCCAATAATGGACATACCGAAAATCGGTAAAAATATCTGTACTGAGGAATCCCTATGAGTTATGCCTAATATTCTATTGATGAAATAGTACGATTTATAGTTTTCAAGATATAGATATGCTATAAAAATCATTATTCCAAATAACAGTAAGCCATAAAGAAATATATTAGTCTTTAGATTATTAGTAACTTTATTGGAAGCAGTCCAAAAGCTTTCAGCATTGTTTTCTATAAATTGAAGCTTAACTTCATTTTGGAGAGCTATCTCTTCATATGTATTGATAAAATTATTTTGTTCGGCTGGATTTTTCAGTACAAAACTATATTGGCTTGGATGTATGTGATTGCTATCTTTAAATCTGTCGGGGATAGTGCTTTCAGGTACATATATTTCTTTGCCACTGGAATAATTATTAAAAACTCCTACTATTTCATACTTTATTTCATCGCTTCGGTAATAATCTTTCCAGTTTTCACGATCGTTTTTCGTGTAAAAATATCCAGTTTCTGATTCAATTAGTTCAATGGGAATCTCGTCACCCAATTCAAGTTTTCTCACTTCAAATAGATTTTTTTCTATTACACAAACATTATTTGCATTCTTATAATCATCGTAATTAAGCCATCTACCATGAAGTAAGTACATGCTCCCAAAATTATTTTGAACAGGAGGATATGTATTCATATCTTTTATCATTGCAATATCAAAAGTTCTATTTACTGCATCTACCAGTTCCATATCTTCTCGCATTGTATCCCATTTAGAGTCATTTATATTGAAGTTAACTGTATCTATTTTCTCGTACAATGGACCGCCATCAAACAATGGCTTTATTTTGTAAGAATATTCTATTCCTGGTACTCTTTCACACCTAAATAGATAATCAGTATCTAAGTTTATATCATATAATTCATTGATTATATCTTCATCAATATAGTTCAACAACTCTCTGGTACTAGGGTCATATTTTGGAACCACTATATTAAATAAACCGTCTTTAAACATTTCTCCATCTGGAAGATATATCCAATCAGGATATCCTGCAAGAAGCTCTTTAACTTTTGTTTCTATTACTATTCCATCTGATATCTTTCTAGCAGCTGAAATCATACGTGTTTTATTTGTATTTACAATTACGAATAAATCTCTTCCAAAGTATTTAAAGTCCATTGCTTCATTATTATAAAACTCACCTAAATTGTTGTAATCTGAATTGATTAGAGCATTGCTAATCCCCACATTATATTCCTTATTGTTTTCATAATCTATCATTGGATCACTACGAAGTAATTCAACTAATTCATAGATATTATCATTACTATGACTATCAAATAAGAAAAAACCTATGCTATTATATTCTGATTTAGCAGTTTCAATTTCATCATTTACAAGTAGAAAAGATATGAGATTCATTGTAAAAGCGCTAGACACAAGGGATAATATTACTATTAATATTATGAATTTAATGGGTCTTCTTAAGATTGACTTTAAAATTGGATTTTTCATATTATCCTCCTCACAGAATAAAGTATATAGTGATTGCCCTTTTATATACATTATCACGCTAGTTATTATGAGTCAACGCTTTAATACTTTGCCATTAAATTTGAATTCTATGTATTTAAAATATGCTATAATGTCCATAATAAGTAAATTTTACGATTACTATGAATTTGGAGGTATTATTATGAAAATTAATGGAAAGGTCCGCTTTGCATTAGCAATTTTTGCGGTATTAGTCGTTATCATCTACTTTTTCATCGACAATAAAAGTGTTTATGATGACAAAGTACAACAAAATAACAGTGGAAAAATTGATAGCGAAAAGCCTAAAGAAGATGATCATACTATAAATAATAAGAATATAAAAGGAAAAGATACATCTGTGTTAGAGTTTACAGAGAAATTTATAGATGAATCCTTCTCTGATTTTACTGATGGAACTTTAAAATATAGTAAATATTTAGATGATGATGCGGCTGCATTGTTTGAATTTATAAACGACAGGACTGAAATTATAGAGTTTAAGCAAAGTTCTGTTAATCGAGAACTTAAACTTTCAGAATACAATACTGTAGAATCTGAAATCATAGAAATAGAAACCGACTTATATGAAGTGAAACTAAATAGGATGTACTACTTTTTAGACGGTGAAACCGAATCTGGTATGGAAGTGCTATATAAGATATTAGTGCATACTTCGCCAGATATGAGAGTATTGGCAGCCATGTCTAGTGATTTGTCTTCCACACCCCTAATAGGTCTAGTTAAATCTTATGATGATTTAAACTATGACTATCAATTAGAAGCAAATGGTGTCAAACCATATGATTTGGAAGAAGCGAAAAGTGAACTTTTAGAGTTTTATAAAACATTAGAGTAATTCCCAATAAAAAAAGCATTCCAAGTTTAATACTTAGAATGCTTAATTTTCAATTTAAATCTATTTTGCATAGTCTGTAACTCTAGTTTCACGAATTACATTAACTTTTATTTGACCTGGATATTCAAGTTCTGATTCTATTTTCTTAGCCACATCTCTTGCTAATACAATAGATTCACTTTCTGTAACATCTTCAGGTTTAACGATAATTCTAATTTCTCTACCTGCTTGTACTGCATAAGAATTATCTATTCCCTCGAAGGAATTTGCGATTTCTTCAAGTTGTTCAAGTCTTCTGATATAAGACTCTAATGTTTCACGTCTAGCTCCTGGTCTTGCTGCTGAAATAGCATCTGCAGCTTGAACTATTACTGCTTCAACAGTATTAGCTTCTACATCTCCATGGTGAGCTTCTATGGCATGAAGTACTTTAGGATTTTCTTTAAATCTTCTACATACATCAACACCTAATTGAACATGAGGTCCCTCAAATTCATAATCTAGTGCTTTACCAATATCGTGTAATAATCCTGCTCTCTTAGCGACTTTAACGTCTACTCCTAATTCTTCAGCCATAATTGCTGATAGATGAGCAACTTCTATTGAGTGTTTTAAAATATTTTGTCCATAACTAGTTCTATATTGTAGAGTACCTACAAGTTTAACTAATTCTGGATGTAGGCCATGAATGCCTAAATCAAATACAGCTTCTTCACCAGCTTTTCTGATTTTTTCGTTAACTTCTTTCTTAGCTTTTTCAACCATTTCTTCGATTCTAGTTGGATGGATTCTACCATCTTGTACTAGTTTTTCAACTGCAATTCTAGCTATTTCCCTTCTAACAGGGTTAAAAGCAGATAAAACAATTGCTTCAGGAGTATCGTCTATAATTAGATCAACTCCAGTAAGTGATTCGATAGTTCTGATGTTTCTACCTTCTCTACCTATGATTCTTCCCTTCATTTCATCATTAGGTAAGTCTACTACTGTTACAGTAGATTCTGCAACGTAATCGGCAGCACATCTTTGAATAGCAGAAGAAATAATGTTTTGTGCAAGAACTTGCGCATCTTCTTGAGTTTGATTTTCATATTCTTTAATAAGAATTGCAGACTCTTGAGATAAATCTTTTTTAAGATTTTCAAGAAGTACATCTTTAGCTTCATCTGAAGTATATCCAGATATTCTTTCAAGCACTTGTGTTTGTTCGTCAATTAGGATTTGAATTCTGCCTTCTTTATCAACTAGTTTTTGGTATCTTTTGTTGATATCTTCATCTTTTTTCTCAAGATTTTCAGATTTCTTATCCACTTGTTCTTCTTTAGCAATTACTCTTTGTTCTAGTTTCTGAACTTCGTTACGTCTTTCTTTATTTTCCTGTTCAGCTTCAGTTCTTAATCTGTGAACTTCTTCTTTTGCTTCTAAGAGAATTTCTTTTTTATTAGCTTCACTTTCTCTTTCAGCATCTATTATAATATTCTTAGCCAATGTTTCAGCATTATTTAACTTGCCTTCAGCAAATGACTTTCTATAAAAATATCCAATAGCAATTCCAATAATAATTGCAACGATTCCTATTATGATTTCTGTCAACGGTAATTACACCTCCTTCGTATTTAGTTTTCAAGTTTCATAAATTCATATTATTAATTCAAAAATACATATATATTTTATCCTTTAAATGATAATTAGTCAAGTTTTACTGTGACTATAAAATGACTAAAGATTAGTCTATTTCTAAGTTTAAGCTAACTTCACTAATATTATCAATCAGATCGACAATATAGGACCTATCTGCTAGTGCGGCTAAGTGATTATTGTGTGTAATCATTATGATTTGTCTATCAAACATTTTAGCTGTTTCTTTCAAAAAATCACCTATATTGAAAATATAATCATCACTTAGATGTTTAGCTGGTTCATCAAATATTAGCGGTCCTTCAACTCTTGGATCTGTTAATTCAAGAAATGATATCCTAAGGGCAATTGCTATTATATCAATAACACCCCCACCATTTGATAGTTCTGGCTTAGTTCTAATAATCACATCACTTTCATTATTTACGATAAAGAAATCAGCATTTGCAGTATTTCTTTGCTCATATAAATCTATTTCAAATTCTATGGTGGAATCAAATACGAATTGGAGACATTTTGTTACTAAGTTCTGGATTTGAAGTTTAGATTGCTCCCTTGCATATTCAGAAGTCTTTTGGAATAGTAGGATAACTTTTTCAAGTAATTCCACATTCTCAATAAAGCTATCAATTTCACTTAATAGCTTTTTATTTTGTTTTTCCAGTATGTCTCTCTTTCCTTTTTCCCTTTGGAAATAATCATAATATTGATTGTAATTACTCTTCAATGCAGTTAAATCATTCATTTTTCATCTTTCCTAGCAAGTCTTTTGGAAGAAGTGATTCAGCTTCATTGAATAGTCGTTCTATTTCCTTATTTATCTTCTCTATTTCTGAATCAAGTTCTTCAGGTTTCAAATTGAGTCTGTCTAGTTCTGATAGTATTTCTTTCTTTTGATTTTCTAATTGTTCAAGTTTTGCTTCAGAACGGTATTTTATTGACTTTGCATGATCAATATCAAGCTTTAATTTATTTAATCTATTATCATAATTCATAGTACACCTCTAATTTAATTCTCTAACTATATTTTCGATAGCTTTTAAACTTAACTTACTATGACAAGTTGGACATTCTTTTAAATGAACTAAGTTTTTCTTGTATTCTACTACTAAACCATTCAATGTTTTGTCTTCTTTTGTCCTTATGACTTTCATGTCATAAATTTGCTTGTCGATGGTTTTCAATTGAACAGATAGTTTATTTAAAACGTCTAATCTACTCTGATTTTCAACAATTGAATTAGATAAGTTTGACGTATAGTCAATACTTCTAAACATATTTATGAATTTGTTACCATCAGATATTCTCTTGTTTAATTCGTCAATCTTCTTAGAATAGTCTTTAAGATGATTATATATCTCTAGTTTTTTCAATATGTCAGAATGAAGTTCATCACTAGATTCAAGTCCTTTTAATACATTTAAATATGAGTTCATAGCACTTATGCTCTTATCATTTTTTATCATAATTTCTTGTAAACGCATGAGTGAGTTATATTTAGACATATTCTCGACTATACTGTTCATTTGATTTTCAGATGAATTTATATCTTGTAACTTTTCAGTGTAAGTATTTAAAACATCAATTTGTCTATTTATCTGTTTTAATCTTTCGTTATTTGAGATTAAACTATTTAGCAGAAGATTGTTTTTCTCAATACTTTCAAGAAGATAGTTGATTTCATTGAAGTCTTTTAGCAATTCCAAAACTTTCACAATTTTATTATACTCAGTAATATTCTTACTATATTCAACTTTTAGTCTATCAATGACTTGTAAATTTTGTGATAGCAACTCTATTTTCTCTATTATAGCTTTGCTTTTAATTAATTTGTCTTCTAAATCATCTAAATATTTAAAACTAGATAGCTGTTGTTCTATTTCGACTTTAGCTTCTTCCTTTAGTTTAAGCCCTTGATTTTCTCTTCTTAGATCAGTAGATGTCATTCTAAGTGCTTCATCTAACACTTCTACGCCTACTAAACGACCTATTGCAGATGCTCTTACACTTGGCTTCTCTGAGATTAAAAAAGCGCTCTCAAGCTGTTCTGCAAGGTTTAAAGACCTACTCTCATTTGAAGTGAAGTCGATTTTAATCATTTTAGTAATATTAGTAATTTCTTCTGGAACATTGCTACCAAAACCTTCATATACGGCTACTTCCCCATCTGGTGATGTGACTTCATATCCATTCTTAGACTTAGTTCTATATCTCTTGATGGAAAAATCAGTATTTAAAGTAATAGATACACTAGTTTCACTTTCGCCTTCTCTAACGAAATAGTCTCCTAGTGGTTCATTGTATATAACCCATTTTAGCGCTCTAAAAACAGCAGTTTTACCGCTATTAGATTGGCCAACTATTGCATTTAATCCATTCACAAATTCAAATTCTGAATGTTTATGGGATTGGAAATTATTTATAATCAACTTTTTAATGTATATCATTCTGACTCACCTGACTGAACAATAGCTATTCGCTTAATTGCCTCATCTTTAACTTTTTCATCAAAGTTTTCCGAACTAGTTATTTCCGTTATTAGATCATACAGATTGAATTTATTGAGATTCATAGATGAATCAATAGTTTCAATGAACTCATACATTCTTTCCGTCTTATATCTATTCGTTTGAATAAACTCTCTATCAAGTACTTCGTCACCACTTTTAGCAGTTTTTAAAGGTATTTTAAGTAAATTGATATCTTTCCCCACGTCAACAAGTATAAAACTTGGGACTCGCTTCATTTCTATAAGTGAATTGCTTACTCTTGCCAAACTACCTGGATTAGCAAAATATTTATTATTAATGTATTTTATATTATATCCAGTATGATAATGTCCCGTAAGAGTAATATCTGCTTCTGTGGAAAGCACATCATCTATCAATATATGAGGTACAGTTTTTAAAAATGGCTTATCTGTTAAGAAACCATGTGCTATATTTATATAGTAGTCGGCTTTAGGATAGTCATCTTTATTAATTATGTAGTTTTTTGGACTAAGATCTATATCATGCTTAAAAGACTTACCTATTAAACATAAATCTATCCCGTCTTTTGATAAAACTAAACCATTTTCTGGAATTAGCTTTAGGATATTTAAGTTTATAAGTAAGCCTAACATAGTTCTATTCAAAGTATCTTGATTATATCCATAAATATCGTGATTACCTGATA
>JAAYFG010000108.1 GCA_012728335.1 Tissierellia bacterium
AAATCTTGTCAGAATTAAGAGTTTTTAGCTTTCCTTTTTTTCCTTTTTCGCTTAATTATGACTTTAGTCGTTGCGCCAATTCCTATTACTAGTACAACTCCCAGTCCATAAATCTTCATCATGGTGGAATTTGGGTTAGATAGTATAGCTCCTAGACTATTATCTGCCTCTACCACTTTTCGATTTTGGGTTTTACTATAATACTCAGGGACTACTGGTATCCCATCAGTTGCAATGTAATCACTTGGTAATTCCGCGATATCGTATTCTTTAGGAAATGATTTGAAATACTCTGCCACTGCAAGCCATTCCTTAACTTCATGATTGTCATTGTAGATAATATGATCATTAAAATTTTCAATTGCAATGCCGTTTTCATCTCTAGGAATTATTGACATAATTCCAAAGGATTCATCCTTTACGATGGATAACATTTGGGCAGTATATAATCCTGCAACTACTCTGTAGAGTTCTTCGTTATCAATCTCAATTCGTTCCCCATTTTCGCCAACGATATAAGCATCTGTTGTCTTGTTAAATATCATTCTATTTGGATTGAAAGAATAATTGACTCCAGCCATATAAAGCTGTGCAACGTCTTTTATAGGACCTATAGATGCATCTACTTCAATTGCAGTTTTTAAGTCTTCACCGGTTAAATATACGCTTATTAATGGGTATCCAGACTTACCATCCGGTCCAACTCCCAGGGAATTGGCATTGAAAACATCAGATGTCGTTATTACACCTTTTACGAAACTATCTCTTACGGTTCCATCTGGAACTATTGCAGCAGTTATAGGCTTATGATTATCCCTCTCTGCATTCTTTACTGCGTGGATATATGCATCAGAAAACAGATTTGTTAAAGTGAATTCAGAATGTGTCCTTCCCATTTCAGAATATGGAGTGAAATTAAAAGGAGAGTATGCAATGATTTCATCAAAATCCAAGTTGAAATCATTTAAATAATCGGATTGAATTATGTCTTTATACTCTGCAATTCGATTCTCCAATTCTTCATCTATGGAATATTCACCGATTAGTGGTATTAATTCATAAGAGTTCAATTTCCATCTATCATCATTTTTACTTAAGACAATCTTGCCAATGTTTCTGCCATAAGAGCCAGTTGAACCAATGATAGTATCACTTACAATTATAGGCTCACTCAATGTGGTATGAGTGTGTCCACTTAGTATGAAGTCTATTTCAGGAACTTCTCTTGCCAATATCTCGTCTTCGGATTTCTTCTCATCTTTTGATGTACCTGAGTGAGAGAGGCATATTACCATATCAACTTTCTCTTCATCTTTCAGAACTTTGACCACTCTTTTAGAATGTTCAATTCTATCTAAGAATTCGACTTCTGCAGTAGGAGAATTATATGCAGCTTCATCTCCCATAAGTCCAAAAACTCCGACTTTATAGCCACTTCTGTCCAATATAATATAGTCTTTGATAGGATAGTTATTGAATGCATTTTCTAACTCAATTAAGGTTTCAGACTTATTCTCTTTATCAAAACCTATATTAGAATTTACTATTTCAGGAGTATTTTTATTTGCAGCATTATTTAGTGATTCAGAGAGTCCACGAGATAAGAAGTCAAATTCATGATTTCCCAGCGTAGTTGCATCGTATCCTAAATAGCCCATTAATTCCAAGCTTGGATTTTGGGTGTAAATAGTTTGATACAGTGTTCCCATGGAATAGTCTCCACCGTCTAATAAGATTAAATCTGGATTATTGTCTCGTTCATTTTTTATGACTTCATATAGTCTTTGATAGCCTCCAACATCTAATATTTCTCCATCTATTAATGTTTTATAGGGATCAATATGATCGTGTAGATCGTGTGTAAAAAGTATTTCCACAGTATTCTCCTCTTCAGCATATACATTGATATTTCCTGTTACAAATAACAATACTATTAATATAATATATTTTAAAGTTTTCAAATTATCACCTCATTAAGTGAATTATATCACTAAAATGGTCTAAAACATATTATAACGAAATAATTGGTAGGTGAAATAAATTATTTAATATTCATTAACAGAGAACAGTTTATTTAATTAATACTTCATTTTAATGATACGATAGATAGTTAATAAAAATTTAAAAACTATTAAATTATTTAAGTATTATTTAATAATATGGTTGAAAGTAGCTTGGAATTGTGTTATGATTGAAAAATATATAAAATTTGAAGGAGAGGTGAAAAGATGTTTGATATTGTTAATGAAGTGAAAAAGCATGAAGAGGACATCATCAAATGGAGAAGAGAATTACATAAGATTCCTGAATTGGGCCTGGAGTTGCCAAAAACCTCCAGATTCATTCAAGACCGACTAGACGAGATGGGGGTGGACTATTCGACCTTAATCAATGGAAATGCAGTTGTAGGATTGATAAAAGGCGAATTAGGTGAAGGCAAGACCTTAGCATTACGTGCTGATATGGACGGACTTCCGATGTGTGAAGAAACTGATTTTGAATTTAAGTCACAAAATGAAAATATGCACGCATGTGGACATGATGCTCATGCAGCTATGTTATTGGGAGTAGCAAAAGTACTTTCAGAAAACAGAGATAAGTTTAAAGGTAATGTTAAGCTTCTTTTTCAACCCGGTGAAGAATACCCAGGCGGTGCAAAACCAATGCTTGAAGAAGGAGCTTTTGAAAATCCAAAAGTAGATGGAGTTTTAGGACTTCATACTGGTCAGATTTCCGGAGAAGTAGACCATGGACAAATTGGAATTTCTTACGGTCCTATGATGGCTTCAATGGATAGGTTTTTCATAAAAGTTAAGGGTAGAGGTGGACATGGTGCTTATCCTCAAGCGTGCATCGATCCAATAGTAATGGCTGCAGAAATAATTTTGAGCGTTCAGAAAATTGTTAGCAGAGAAGTTCCTCCTTATCAACCTGCTGTAGTTTCTATTTGTAGAGTTGAAGGCGGATTTAATCAAAACATAATTCCAGATGCAGTTGAACTGGAAGGGACAGTTAGAACTTTTGACAATGATCTTAGGAAAAAAATTGCTAAGAGAATAGAAGAAATCGTAAAAGGCGTAACTGATTCCAATGCTGGTGACTATGAATACGTATATGATTTTAAATATCCAGCAGTAATTAACAATAGGGAATTCACAGAAGATTTAGTGGTATCGGCAGAAAAAATAGTTGATAAAGACGATATCATTGAAATTGAACATCCACTTATGGGTGGGGAAGATATGGCATACTTCTTACAAGAAGCGCCAGGAACGTTTATATTTTTAAGCAATATATTACCGATAGACGGTGTTGCTTATGGACATCATAATTCAAAATTTGCATTGGATGAAAGTCAGTTCTATAAGGGAACTTCAATTTTTGTTCAGTTTGCGTTGGATTATTTAAATGAATAGGAAGGAGATATGAAATGAAGAATATTAAACTGCATATTATGGTTATCGCCCTCGTCGTTGTATCGGAGATGATTGGAACCTTATCCTTCCCATTAGGAGCTGGCTCAGTAGTATTACTTCCGATGCTTTACGCAATGGTATTTGGAGTACTAATTACTCCAAAATTCTTAAAGATAGCAAATGAAAAGGATATGGAAGATGCAGGATCTCTTATTGGTTTGACATTGATGCTATTGATGGCAAAATACGGAACTAATATAGGACCTACATTGCCACTTATACTTAAATCAAGTCCAGCACTGATACTTCAAGAGTTTGGTAATATTGGTACAGTATTATTAGGTGTTCCAATAGGAGTAATGCTTGGACTTAAAAGAGAAGTTATCGGTGGAGCTCACTCAATTTCAAGAGAGCCCAATGTTGCACTTATAGGTGAGAGATATGGTTTAGATAGCCCAGAAGGACAAGGAGTATTAGGAGTTTACATAGTAGGAACAGTTTTTGGAACTCCATTTGTTGGACTTATGGCAAGCTTTTTAGCAGCATATACTTCACTACATCCATATGCACTTGCAATGGCTTCTGGAGTAGGGTCTGCAAGTATGATGACTGCAGGAGTAGGAACTCTTTCAGCTGCTTTTCCACAGATGGAAGAGATGTTAACGGCGTTTGGTGCCAGCAGTAATATGCTTTCAGGACTTGATGGAATATATATGTCTATTTGGATAGCTCTTCCACTTGCAGAGTGGTTGTATAGAAAAACTTATAAAATAAAATACGGAGAACTTCCACCAGTAGTTAAGGCGAAAGATATGAATAAAAAAGGAGATGAATAGTATGAAACTCAGAGATTCTTTCATTGTAATACTAATTACAGCACTAATTTCACTAATAGGAAACTTTGTAGGCATGTCTACCTCTCCAATAGAAGCATTACCAGGAATGCTTATCTTATCATTTATCGCAATAGCAGGATTAGCACTTTCACAGGTAATCCCCCTAAAGATACCTAGTGTTGCCTACATAGTAACTCTTGCTACTGTGATTACAGTTCCAGGATTTCCTGGGGCTGCAGTGATAACTGACTATGTGTCAAAGGTTAATTTCTTGGCACTATGTACTCCAATACTAGCATATGCAGGTATTTACACAGGTAAGAATATTGATTCCCTAAAGAAAACTGGTTGGAGAATATTCGTACTTGCAGTAGTAGTAATTACGGGAACATTCATAGGATCTGCGATAATTGCCAATGTAGTACTTAAGATGTTAGGACAAATTTGATATTAATTAATCCCCTTATAAATTAATATAGCCACCTTATAAGATATTTCTTATAAGGTGTTTTGCTTCGTAGAGATATAGTTTAATATTCAAAAACGTATAATTCAATTTTTTTGACTAAATAGCACAAATTAAGAACTTATCTTTTAGATGTAATATTAAAAAAAATGCGTGTCTCTTTTACAACAACTGGACTAAGATAAACTATACTTATGAGATTTGGTATAATCATTATTCCGAGTATTATATCCATTAATGCCCATAAATTATCTGTAGTAGAAACACATCCAATAAAAGAAAAAGCAATGAATAAATACTTATATATATTGCTTTTTTTGACACCAATTAAGTATTCCAATGCCATATTTCCAAGATGCCATTGAACTGGTATAGATGTATAAGCAAATAAAATCATACATATTCCAACTACGTATTTAAAAATAGGATGAATAGTTGAAAAGGCTTGTATTGTCAATGTTTCTGGTGGATATCCAATTGAAACCACTCCTGTTAAAAGTATTGATAGCGCAGTAATAGTACATACTAGTGTATCGATAGAGACTTCCATTATTCCGTATAATCCTTGGCGAGCGGGAAAATCGACTTTAGCAGAAGCGTGTATTGCAGGAGCAGATCCTTCGCCTGCTTCATTTGAATATAAACCTCTTGAAATTCCATATTTCATTGCAGATTTCACACTATATCCTACAAAGCCGCCAACACCTGCTTGCGGAGTAAAAGCTGCTGATAGGATTAATGAGAAAGCATATTTTAAACTGGTAAAATTTAATATAATTATGGCAAGTCCTCCAGTTAAATATAAAAAGGACATTAGAGGAACCAATTTTTCAGCCATTTTACTAAGAGTATTAATACCTCCGATTATGATTACTCCTATTGCCAAAGATAATATAATTGCAGAGAGAGAATTAGGTAATTTAAATAATTCTTTCGCAGAATTTGCCAGAGCATTAGATTGGATTAAATTTCCACCAGAACTTTGAATAACTAATAATATTGCAAAAAGAGAAGCTAAAAATTTTGATCCTAAACCATTAGATATATAGTATAAAGGTCCTCCAACATATTTATCATTTTCATTTTTCTCTCTATAAACCATACCTATTACTATTTCTGCATATTTTGTTGCGCATCCTAATATAGATGCTACCCACATCCAAAAGATAGCCCCTGGTCCTCCAGCCATCAATGATGTAGCAACTCCAACTATATTGCCATTCCCAATGCAACTAGAGAGGGCAATAAAAAGTGCTTGCAATGATGTTATATCTCCATCTAGATTAGAAGTTTCTTCATTTGTTTCTTTTTTTAGAAAAACTTCTTTTACTGCTGTGGGAAATTTTCGTATTTGAATAAATCCTGTTATTAATGTAAAGAAAACTCCTATTGCCAAGAAAGTAAAAATTAACCAATCGCTCCATATAATTTCTGAAATATAAATTAAAATTGCATCTATTTTCATATAACTCCTCCATATGTACGTTTTAAATTAATTGTAAACTATATTAACTCCATTATCCTTATATATATTAAGAATATCTTCATCAATATTTGAATCAGTTATTATTAAGTCTATTTCGTTTAAATTAGCAACTTTGACCAAAGCAGATTTATCGAATTTGCTATTATCAGCTAAAATGATTGTTTTATTAGATATATCTATCATTTTTTTTTGAATATCAACATCATAAAAATTGTAGTCAGTTATACCAGAACTTAACGAAATTCCACTTGTACTTAAAAAGGATGTGTCTATTACAAAGTTATCAAGGTTATTGATAGCAATATTGCCAATAAAACAATATTGAGATGGAATCAATTTACCACCAGTGGAAAAAATATTGAAGTTTTCGATATCAGATAGTTCTAGAGCAATTAAGAGCGAATTTGTTACAATTGTTAAATTTTTAAAATTAGATTTCAATTTCTTTGCAATGGCCAGATTTGTAGTGGAAGAATCCATGGCTATTGATTGACCATCAGATATAAATCTTATGGCTATATTAGCAATTTCTTCCTTTTCTTTAGAATATTCTTTATTTCTGATATTAAAAACTTCAAGATTATCAAAATTTTCTAAAATGGCTCCACCATGAACCTTTTTAATCTTTTCTTTTTTTTCTAAATACTCTAAATCTCTACGAACTGTTTCTACAGATACTTCCAATATGTCCGTAAGTTCGGAAACTTGCACAAATCCTGAAACATTCAATAACTCTAAGATTTTATTTCTTCTTTCTGCCTGTAACATAGAATCACCTCACAAATATATTTATAATCAGTTTAATTATAACAATAAAAACAACATAAAACAACAAAAAACCTTTAAAATTTCTTATAGTATTTTTATTATAGCAAAATTAACCATGTAATCTAAGTAAGTAAAATAAAAAACAACATAATCGGGCATAAAACAACAAAAAACCTTGACATTAAATAGTTTGTAATTTATACTAAAATTAATAATTGATAAGGAGGAGCAGTTATGACTGAATTAAGAGAAGATAGGTCAAGTTATGTTGAGACAAGAAAAAAATGGACAACTTTGATAGTTTTGATATTAGGGGGAGGTACGATATTTAAATTATCTTCACTAAAGGACGCTTTTTATATTCCAATGCAAGAGTATATGCATTTATCACATATGCAAATTGGAATGGGATTATCGGTTTATGCAATAGTCCAAACGATTGGTTTGTTTTTTTCAATATATATTTCGGACAGATTTTCAAAGAAAAAACTTATACCGATATCATTAATTGCTGTAGGAATCATAGGTTTTTATTTTTCAACATTGCCAGGTTATGCAGGATATTTATTAGTATTTGGCTCTTTGGCCTTTTTCTCAGAAGTAGTATATTGGCCAGTATTGTTAAAGGCTGTGAGATTACTGGGTGGGGAAGAAGAACAAGGTAGAATGTTTGGCTATTTAGAAGCCGGTAGAGGTGTAGTGGATACTATAGTTGCTTTTAGTGCATTAGCAATATTTTCAAAACTAGGAGAAAATGCTCAAGCTTTAAGTGGAGCGATAGTATTTTATTCAATAGTCTCTATTGTAATAGGAATAATTACATATTTTTTCTTAGAAGATGATGAAATTTCGGATAAAGATGATGAAGGAAATATTGTTGGTAAAAATAAAGCTACTTTAATAGGTGTAAAAAAAGCCATAAAAATGCCAGAAATTTGGATTGCTTCACTGACGATTTTCAGTATTTATTCTGTATATTGTGGACTTACTTACTTTATTCCATTCTTAAAAGATATATATGGTTTGCCAGTAACATTAGTAGGGGCTTATGGAATAATTAATCAGTATGGATTAAAGATGGTAGGTGGACCATTGGGTGGATATATAGCTGATAAAAAATTGAAGTCATCAGCAAAATATCTAAGATTAGGCTCGCTGATATCAGCTATTGCTATGATTGTTATCATATTTCTACCACATGAAAAGATGAATATATATTTAGGTATGGCTATAACTTTGTTGTTTGGGGCTATAATATTTACTATGAGAGCAGTATTTTTTGCACCAATGGAAGAAATTCAAGTACCGAGAGATATTTCTGGAGCAGCGATGTCAATAGCTTGTTTATTAGGGTATATGCCTTCAATGTTTGCATATACACTTTACGGGAGTATGCTTGATCAATACCCTGGTATCGGTGGGTATAAAAGAGTATTTGCATTTATGGTAGCATTTTCGATATTGGCATTTTTAATAAGTAGCATATTAGTAAACAAGATAGAAAATAAAAAAGAACTATCCTAGGAGGTTTTGTTATGAACAAAAGAAATGTGTTGTTTGTATCTATAGATGCATTGAAGCCAGAGTTAGTTTACAATCAAGAAAAATATGGGATAAGCTTGCCTACAATTAATAAATTAATAAAAGAGGGTTCATATGTTAGGGATGGAGTAAAAAGTGTTTTTCCTTCTTTTACATATTGTTGTCATCAATCAATGATTACAGGCACATATCCAGCAAAACATGGAATTGAAGGAAATAAGTACTTTGATCCAATGGGAATACATAATGATGCTTGGTTTTGGTACACAAGCGATAAAGTACAAAACTTATGGGAGCAATCAAAAAATAATGGATACTTGTCAGTAAATATAGGATGGCCAACATCAGTTATGGCGGAAGCAGACTATAGTATACCTGAGTATTGGAGAGATACTACCACACTAGATAGCGAGATATTAAGTGCAATATCTATTCCAAAGGGATTATCGAAAGAAGTTGAAGAAGGGATAGGTAGAAACATACCTTGTGGTAAATGGGGGATAGAAGATGATGTGATTAAATTAGAAACATGTTTGTGGATATTAGAGAACAAAATAAAACCGAATTTATTGGAAAAGCCATTTTTTATGACAACTTATTTTGCATCTTATGATGATTGTGCTCATAATGAGGGAGTTTACGGAAATACTGCCCTCGAGTATCTTGTGAAAACTGATGAATTATTAGGTTTGTTAATATAAAATGTAGAAGAAATAACTGATGGTAACATCGTTATATGTGTAGCGTCGGATCATGGCATGCTAGACAATATCGGAGATATAAACCCTAATGTATTATTTGCAAAAGAAGGCTTAATAAAAGTTGATGAAAAAGGGAATGTTTTATCCTGGGATGTTTGGTGTCAAAGAATGGGTGGTGCAGGATACATAAAGCTAAATGATAACTCTAATATAGATATACGTAACAAAGTTGAGAAAATATTAGAAGAAATTCAAATGGATAAAAATTATAAAATTATGGACGTGATGACAGGATTAAATGCTAAGGTCAGTAGAAATGGTATGTATAATGCTGATTATGTAATTATATCGGAACCAGGATATGAAGTTAGGGAAAACCCAATAGGGACATATATCATTAATAGTCCGACTCAAATGGCGCAACATGGATATGTAGAAGAGTTGTACGATATGAAAGCTGTATTATTTTTGAAAGGTAGGGAAATACCTGTAAATAAAGATTTAGGTGAGTTTGATTTAATAGATATAGCACCAACATTGGCTAATATTATGGGATTTGAAATGAATGATGTAGATGGAATTAATAGAATTAAATAAATCTGAAAAATAATGAGCTCTTTAATGATTATTAATCATTAAAGAGCTCATTATTTTATGCTTTTTCAACATCTACTGTTTTAAGCTTCTTAGATTTTTTGCCTGAATTACTTTCCCAAGCATGCATTAGAAGTGATATTCCTATTACTCCATATGCTACGAATACTCTGAAGTATTCTCCCATCTGTGCATTCCCAACAATTTTTTGTCCTGCAATAGGGGATATTATGAACAGTGTATGGAATAATATAGTTCCGATTATTACCTCTTTCCAAGATGCCTTATTTATTGATGCACCACCTATAAGTAGTGCGGCAACTGAGAACAGTCCAACTTGTTCGTGATTTGTATGGGTATTGAATGTTCCTATATTTTGTAGGAATATTATTTGTCCCCAAGCAGCTAGTACAGTTGAAAAGATTATAGCTGTAATTCTAGTCTTATCAACATTGATTCCAGAAATTCTAGCTACGTTCATGTCTTGACCTACTGCTTTCATATTTTGTCCAAGTTTAGTCTTAAGTACGAAATATACCAATAAGAAAAACA
Organism: Tissierellia bacterium; assembly: GCA_012728335.1. Lineage (GTDB taxonomy): Bacteria > Bacillota > Clostridia > Tissierellales > Peptoniphilaceae > JAAYFG01. Next base: position 10,362 of record JAAYFG010000108.1, read on the forward strand.
GAAGTGTAACTACAAAAGTCATTATTGGGATTTTAGGAAAAATATCGCCAAAAATCCATTTATCCAGTACTTGCTTTATAGACTCAAGTCCCAGTGTGTTTTTCAAACCAATGCCTTCTGGAACCAACAGAGCCGTATTTCTAATAGGTATTATAGATCCAGCCATTACTATGAATACTAATTGCCAAATACCATTTGCAAAGAATCCGAGTATCATTGAAGTAATCATTTCTTTTCCCTTAGCTCTATTTAAAACTTTTCCAACTAAGTATCCGAAAAGTATTGCTACAGGAGTTGAAACTAGCATAGCTAAGAATACTCCACCGATTCCACCGATTCCATAGTTTAGTATAAAGATTATACCTATTTGTCCCGCCATAGCTCCTAGTACTATACCGAAGTTTAGTCCAAGACCTGTGATTACAGGAATTACTAAACTCATTACCAAGAGCAAGTTTCTAGAAAGTCTAAAAATTAGTTCTCCTAATACGAATGCTGAAGATAAGTCGGAAACAAAAAATATCGATAAACACAGTATAGTAAATATTACAGGTACCATCATGCTTCTTCGCCTCCTCTTGTCAACGCATATAAAATAATTCCATTACTTATGCTAATTCTAACTATTTCAGCCATACTTCCAGCAGATATTACGTTTATAACCGGTAGCGCAACTACTAATAGTGATTGGAAAAGGAAAGTTCCTATTACAACATGTGAAATCTTCGCAGATTTAAGTGTTGCTCCTCCAATTAATATTGAAGCTGCTGCTGGCATTGCTACGTACAAAGGTGCATTGTACAGTTGTAAAAATCCGAAGGATTGACTGTAAACTATTATACCTACTGCAGCAAGGCAAGTAGAAAGTATCATACCTAAGATTCTCTTAGAATCTACATTTATTCCGTTAGAAGTTGCAAACTGTAGTGATGAACCTGCAACTTTCATTGAATTACCAAGTTTTGTTTTTTCAAATGCATAAACTAATAATGCACACAAAACGAAAAATAGCAATAATCCTGTAGGTATTACTAATTCGCCAATTTTAAATTGCATAAAAGCATTTAGTACATTGCCAAATGAGTTTTCCATAGCCAAGTTATTTCTCAGTCCACTTCCGCCCATTGGCCATATAAGTTCTGGATGCGTGAAAGGCGCTACTAACCATATAATACACATGAAAGATACTACAGAGTATCCGAAGTAGTTACCTACAGTCATCTCCTCGCCTTTAACTTTATTCAAGAGAAGTGCATAGAAGAAACCAGCTACGACAGCAAGGGGAATTGCTACTGCTATTGCAACTAAGAAACCAAATCCACCTTGGAAGTTAAATTGCATACTTATAAGTGCACCTACAAGTCCACAAACTACTCCAAGAGGTAAGTTGAAGTTAATTCCTATACCACTTTGAATAGAAGGTAACATTGCTAGAACTAAAATTGCGTTCATTCCAAATCTAACTAATATATCGCTCCATAGAGAAGCTTGTGAAATTCCTAAGTAATTAGATGCTGCAAGTAGGATTATCAAGAATGTAAGAATAATAAGTCTTGGTAGCCCAAAGGATTTAATTTTTCCCACGATACCCATCTATATCACCTCTTTATGTTCTAATTCGCCAGACATTGCAAGACCGAAGTCTTCATCCGAACTGTCTGGTGGTAGAATCGCACTGATTTTTCCATCAGTTACAATTGCAATTCTATCAGAAACTTGTTTTAACTCTGCTAATTCACTAGAAGTAATGATAATAGTTACACCTTTTTCTCTATTTAGCTTTAGGAGTGTTTCTAATACCAAATTTTTTGCTCCGATGTCAATTCCTCTAGTAGGTTCAGAAACCAGTAGTATCTCTGGCTCTTGTGTAAGTGCTCTAGCTATACAAACCTTTTGTTGATTACCACCGCTTAGTCTTCTAGTATGTTGCTTTGGAGATTGACATCTAATGTCTAATTCTTCAATCATTTTAATTGCATGGTCATTGATGCCTTTTTTATCTACCACTTTTATAGGTCCGATATTTTTTATGAAACCATTGTTTATTTCAATGGAAGTATAAGCTATATTGTAGTCTATGGCATGGTCAAGTAATAAACCTACATTTTTTCTGTCTTCAGATAGAAAAGCAATTTTTGCATCCAACATATTTCTAGGCTTATTAAGTGGCATATTTACGCCATCTTTTATAACTTTTCCAGTAGTAGGGTAGAGACCTATTATTCCATTGGCAACACCGATTTTACCTTGTCCTGCCAGTCCACCGATTCCAAGGATTTCACCTTTTTTTACTTCAAGGTTAATTCCGTCTACACTTTCACTTGGCATATCTACACTAAAGTCAATTAGCTCCAATATGGTTTCGTCAGAAAGCTCTCTTTTGTTATCAAAATCAAAAGAAAGACTATCAGAGTAATCTACATCTCTACCAACCATTAGCTTGGCCATTTCTCTTATGGATACATCTTCTGTCTTATAGTTTCCAACGATTTTACCATCTCTAAGAACTGTTATTGAGTCTGTAATAGATTTTATTTCTTCTAGTCTATGTGTGATAAATAGAATAGAAATTCCAAGATTAGATAGCTTTTCTATAACTTCCAAGAAAGTTTTTGCTTCTGATTCAGTTAGAACCGCAGTAGGCTCGTCTAAAATCAAAAGTTTGAGGTCTTTTTTATCTATTTCTCTTGCAATTTCTACGAATTGCATATATCCAACAGGAAGTTTGTTTACTCTTTCATCTGGATTTAGATTCAACTCAAGCTTTTGAATAGCTACTTCGGCATCATTTTTCATTTCTTTTCTATTTAGTTTTTCTAAATTTTTGCCAAATACTTTACTTATTACTGTAGGAGAAGTATTTTCTCTATTTAGCTTTATATTTTCTGTTACTGTAAATCCAGGAATTAACATAAATTCCTGATGCACCATTCCAATACCCATTTTCATTGCTTCTTCAGGTGTTTTAGGATTGTATTCTACACCGTCAAGTACAATACTTCCTTCGTATCCTCCTGTTGATTGTATAACAGGCATTCCAAAGAGAATATTCATAAGAGTTGATTTACCAGCTCCATTTTCTCCAATGAGTCCATGTACTGATCCCTTCTCAATGGAAATAGATATATCATCGAGAACCTTATTGCTCCCATATGATTTTGAAAGGTGGTCAATTTTTAATAAGTTCATCAAAAAGTACCTCCATACTTGTAAAATATAATAAAATGGGAGTCGTTTAGACCGACTCCCATATTATGTTAGTGATTAATAAATTATTGAATCAAGGATAAATAGTCTGTATCCGTCTAGATTATTATATTCAGTAAACTTAAGATCTTCTACTGATACTCCAGTTACTTCAGACATTTTTTCTTGGAAAAGATCCATATCGTTCTTTTCTGCTTTTCCTTCTGCATAATCTTTAGCATATTCAAATCCTGCGTTGATTATAGATACGTTAGCTGGTTGTACCCAAGTACCAAATCTACCAGAAACGCCTTTTTCAGCAAGTTTTGCTGCATTTTGTTCATGTAGATAGTCAATATCTCCTGCTTTATCTTCAGGTATAGGAATTCCCAATGCTCCTGGATAAGCATGGTATGGAGATGGACAACATTGCTCAGGATAAATAGCTCCTTCGCTTACAATTGCCTTAATCATAGCTTCTTGCATACCACAGTTAGTACCGAAGAATGCAGTGTCTTTACCGTATTCAGCAACTTGTCTAGGAATGTCTTCTAAGATAAATTGTTGAGTTCCAGATGTACCAGCATCACTAGTTGGGTCTGGAGCGTCTACTTCTACAAAAGTAATTCCTAACGCTTCACAAGCTTCTTTAAGTTGTGTTCTACGTGCAGCTAATAGTTCCATTTGCATATGTCTTGGGAAAGAATAATGAACGAAAGTTTCTGCTCCCATGTCTTTTGCAGTTTGAGCGATTGCTTCACCACGCATTAATTGGTTAATATCTAGAGATAAATCTGCAGCTCCTGCAATTATATCTGGATCTTCGTGAGGTGCACCAGCGATTAATAGAATATCGTCTCTCATAGCTCTTACTTCTTCAAAAGCTGGAGTAACGCCATTAACAGCTTGACATACGATTATAGCTTTTACTTCAGGGTCAGCAGCCATACTCTTAATATTAGAGATAGTTGTTTCTGGCTCTTTACTGAAAGTGTCTGGATATGTAACGTGAATAACTCTATCACCATAGTCGTTAACTAATTTTTCACCAGCTCTGTACTCTTCCTCACCTTGAGATACAGTACCAGTCATGATACCAATTTTGTATCCTTCCATTTCGCCAGCAGGTTCTTCAGTTTCTTCTTTATCTTCTCCAGCAGGCTCTTCTACTTTTGCTACATCTTCTTCTTTAGGTTGCGCAGCTTCTTCTTTTTTACCACATGCTACTAATGTAAACATCATGATAATAGCTAGCAACAAACTAATATGCTTTTTCATAAGTCCACCCCTTCTTTATAAATACTTAATATTGTGTATTTTTTTCATTATAGCTAAGCTGAGAAGTTAAGTCAATAGCTAAAATTCAATAAAAGCTAAATAAATAAAAAATTTACAATAGGAATAAATTTATGAAATCGTATTAGGTGGCTAAAAATAAGGTTTACAGAAAAAATTAAGTATAAGTAAAATAAAATAATTACTTTTAATTATTTTTAATTGACAATGGCTAAAAATAGAATTATTCTATTAGATGATAGTAGTTATCAAAATAATGGATTATATTAAATTAAGGTAGGTTATATATATGAAGAAGAAAATCGGAATAATGATAGTAATATTTACAATGTCTATATTGATGATTTCATGTAATAAAGATAGTGAGTTCGTAGAAGTATCAAATAAACCAAAAGTGATTACGACCATGTTTGTGACATATGACTTTGCAAGGGAGATTGGTGGAGAAAATATAGATTTAGAGTTACTTATTCCGCCAGGAGTGGAAATTCATTCATTTGAGCCAAGCCCAAAAGATATGGTTAAATTAAGTGAAGCAGATGTATTTATTTATTCCGGGGATGAAATGGAACCTTGGGTAAAACAAACTATTGAAAGCGTTGATAATGATAAACTAATCGTAATTGATGCATCAAAAGATATACAGTTAATGGAAGATGATGAGCATGAGAATCACCAAGGACATAATCATCAACACAACCCTCATATTTGGACTAGTCCGCTTTTAGCTAAAAAGATGGTGAGTAATGTGACAGAAGGTTTAAAAATTGCTGACAAGGCAAATGAGAGCTTATATATAGGAAGATTAAAAGAGTATGAGTCCAAATTAGACGAGATAGATACTTCTTATAGAGAAATGGTTAAAAACAGTAATAGAAATGATATAGTTTTCGTTGGACATTTTGCGTTGAATTATCTTTTAGATGAGTACGGAATTGATTATTTGGCAACGACAGAGTCAATGACCCATGAAGCTGAATCCAGCCCACAGAGGATAAAAGCAATTATCGATAAGATTGATGAAGAAGATATTGAGTATATATATGAAGAAGAACTATCGGATGGAATAATAAGCAATAGGATATTAGAAGAACGAGATGTGAAAGTACTAGTATTAAATGGTATGCATAATATTACTAAAAGCGAATTTGAAAGTGGAATTAGCTATTTAGACATTCAAAGGCAAAATATAGATAATTTAGAAAAGGGTCTGAAATAAATGGAGTTAATAAATATAAAAAACCTATCTATGAACTATTCAGGTGTATCAGTATTAAAAAATGTGTCGTTTACAATAGAAAGTGGAGATTATTTAGTTATCATAGGTGGAAATGGATCAGGGAAAACAACCTTAATGAAAGGAATACTAGGTTTAAAAAATGTTGAAGAAGGATTTATAGAATATACGGGAATTAAGAAAGTACAAATAGGATATTTGCCTCAAACGACAGAAATATCCAAAGGATTTCCAGCTTCTGTATATGAAGTGGTCATCTCTGGAATGTTGAGTAATATAGGGAATAGGACATTTTATAATTCAGATGATAAGAGACTTGCAAAAGAGTCCATGGATAGACTTGGAATAGGACATTTAGCTAAAAAGTCTTTTAGAGAACTATCAGGTGGCCAACAACAGAGGGTATTACTTGCTAGAGCACTTTGCGGAGATAGGGAATTGCTATTCTTAGATGAACCCGTTACAGGTTTAGACCCTGAAATCACTGAAGAATTTTATAGTATTATCAAAGCTTTAAATGATTCTGGAAAGACTATCGTTCATATTTCTCATGATGTAGATAGAGTTTTAAATGATGCAAACAAAGTGATGAAACTTAAAAACGAAATAGAATTTTATGGTAGTAAAGAAGATTGGATGAATAGAAACTTTAAGGAGAATTAATGTAGTGGCAAATTTATTAGAGATGTTTAAATACACATTTATGCAACGAGCTCTACTGGTAGGTTCGTTGATATCAGTGAGCAGTGCTATATTAGGTGTAGTTTTGGTTTTAAAGAGATATTCGATGATAGGGGATGGATTATCCCATGTGGCTTTTGGTGCAATCTCCATAGGATTGGCACTTGGTCTATCTCCGCTCATAGTTTCAATTCCAATAGTCATAATCGCTGCATTTCTACTGTTGAGAATAAGCAATAATACTAACTTAAGAGGAGATGCAGCGATAGGAATGATATCTAGTGGCTCATTGGCAATAGGGGTAATAGTGACATCTCTGTCCTCCGGTTTAAATGCAAATATCAACAACTATATGTTCGGAAGTGTGTTGACTATTGAAAATTCATATGTTTGGATGAGCATAATGATTGCAATATTGGTAATAGGATTTTTTTCACTCTATCAAAACAGGATTTTTTCTGTTACTTTTGATGAAAATTTTTCTAGAGCATCTGGGATCCCGGTAGAACAGATTAATTTGATAATTGCACTTCTTACAGCATTTACTGTAGTAATTGGAATAAGGATCATGGGAGCATTACTAATTTCTAGTTTAATAGTATTTCCAACGATTTCAGCTATGAAAATATCTAAATCCTTTAAAGATGTAATCATTACAGCGGCTATTATTTCTTTGATATGCTTCATAGTAGGATTAATTACATCATTTTTATTAGATATACCTACTGGAGCAATGGTAGTGATGATAAATATAATTGCACTTATTATATCGACTGTAATAGGTAAGACAATATGAGGAGAGTTTATGGAATATATAATTAGAACAGCTGAATTAAGAGATTATGATGAGATTTATGAATTGATAAAAACTGCTTTTTTCACAGCTTATTTATCAGATGGAACGGAGCAGGATTTTGCTGTGGCTTTGAGAAATAGTAAAAACTATATAAAGGAATTAGAATTGGTTATGGAAGTTGATTCAAAGATAGTTGGGCATGTGATGATGACGGAACTTGGAACGAATGGAAAGGATTTGGTTAGTATTCTGTTGTTAGCACCAATATGCATTGCAGAAGAGTATCGAAATAATGGGCTTGGAGAACAGTTAATAGATGAAGGATTGAAAAGAGCTACAGAGTTAGACTACAACGGAGTGTTTTTATTAGGTGACCCTAAGTTTTATAATAGAGTTGGGTTTATAAGAGCATCTGAATTAAAAGTATATGATAAAGTGAATAAGCTTCCAGATGAATACTTTTTAGGAATTGAGTTGAAACCTAATTCATTTGAAGATACTGAGTTTTTAATTGATGTAATGGAATCAACAAAATAGCACAGATACTATTGGGTATCTGTGCTTTCGTTTTATAGTGTAATTATTTCATATCCTTCTCTTACATATGGTTCCATAGGTGGATGACCTACTAAATCGCCATTTAGAACTAAGTCAGTATTATTCTTTATATAGTCTAATGCACCCATTTGGTTTGCACAGGCTTTACATACAGAATCGATTAAACCAAGTTCTTTGGCTTCCATAAAATGTGGATTGTTACTTTCGATGTTTTTTTCAATTAATGCAGTTGCTTTACCTTCAATTACGATTTTTACATCATGTCCTTTTTTATGTAGATCTACTGCATTAAAAAGTAAATGAGTAAAACACATAGGTTCTCCTTGAAACGCAAAAAATACAATTTTCCTCATAAAAATCTCCTCCTATTTAATTTATTTACCCAATTGTACAACAATTTAAAAAAATCGTTTGATTTTTATCAATGTTAGTTATATACTACATAGTGTATTTATTACACAGAAAACAATTTGGTAGTTGTTATAGAGTTTTTATGAAGGGTATAATCTAATTAATAATGAAATGAGGAGATGATACGATGATTGAATTAAAAGACAAAGTAGTATTGATCACAGGCGGAGGACAAGGTATTGGTTTAGGACTTGCACAAGCGTTTGCAGAGGCTGGCGCAAATCTAGTAATTACTGGTAGAACACTTTCAAAACTTGAAAAAGCTAAAGCAGAATTAGAAAGTGAATATGGGATTAAAGTTCTTCCTGTAACAGCTGATGGTGGAAACGAAGATGCTGTTAAAAATGCTATTGAACTAACTATAAAAGAGTTTGGAAGATTAGATACTGTAGTTAATAACGCGCAAGTATCTGCTTCTGGAGTTAAATTAGTTGATCATTCAGTTGAGCAATTTGATTTAGCTATTTACTCAGGTTTATATGCGACGTTTTTCTATATGAAACATGCATATCCATATTTAAAAGAAACTAAAGGATCTGTAATAAACTTTGCTACCGGTGCTGGACTATTTGGTAAAGATGGACAATCTAGTTATGCAGCGGCTAAAGAAGGTATTAGAGGAATGAGTAGAGTTGCTGCTACTGAATGGGGAGTAGATGGAATCAGAGTAAATGTTGTATGTCCACTAGTAATGTCAGACGGACTTATTAGATGGAAAGAAGAATATCCAGAACTGTATGAAAGAACTATTCAAAGCATTCCTATGGGAAGAATGGGAGATGCTAAGGATGACATAGGTAGTGTTTGTGTATTCTTAGCAAGTGACTACTCTAGATATCTAACTGGTGAAACACTAACTCTTCAAGGTGGAAGCGGATTAAGACCATAAGACATAAAAATGGTGACTAGATTTCTAGTCACCATTAATTTTTTATTTTATAGTAAATACATTATCTACTATTTCAAAATTGATATTAAATACTTCGTTTAACAGAGATTCTGATACGAAAGTAGTAGAATTCTTTAGAACTCCTGATTTAAAATCAAATCCTTCAGCTATTTCAGTAACTGTTTTTACAGTGTGAGATACTTCATCTTTAGAAACATTAGCAGAACGTTCTTCTGCATTCCATTCGATATCGAATCCTAGTCCCTCTACTACAGCTCTTAGTGGGAACATTACAGTTTCACCTTCTAAGTAGATTTTTTGATCTAATTGGATTTCATTTTCACCAATTATAATTTTATTATAATCTATTTGAGCTACTTCTTCACTTTCAAGAATAAATACTTTCAGAGGAGTAGTTTGTGCTGGAATGCTCTTAGTAGAAATATTGTAAAGTACTACTAAGACTTTATTTACTGCATCTTCTTTTTCCATAGGTCTGTCTAAGTGATCAACAAATTTAACTTCTTGGTTTAGATTTAATTTAAGACCGTTGTCTCCACTTACGAATTCCTCATTAAAGAATTCCACTTTAGAAATCACTGGAGTTTCATCAGAATTGATTACTACAACTTCAGGATTAAGCACTGGTGGAAGACTCATTCCAACAGGAGAATTTTCTCTATAGTGTACAGTTGCTTTATCGCCTTTTTTTACATCTTCAGGCTTAATTAATTCTTGTGTAGCTCCGTCAATGATAACAGTTTTATCAGATAGATAAGCTCTAAATTCATTTAATCTACCTTCAATAACATTTTCCGCTTTAAATAACACTTGAACGTTTTTATCATCACTTGAAAGCACTTCTTCTACATTTACATTTTCAAAAACATAAGCATTTAATTCAACTTCTTCTGCAACAACAGTACTTTCAGTTGGAAGAACTGCCTCCGAATTATCAGCATAAGCAACTATCGAGGAAGATAGTAATAATGTTGATAATGTAATTGCGACTAATTTTTTCATATTTTACACTTCCTTTCGCTATATAGAATACCCCATGAAAAGTAATCATAATATTACAATGTAATGACATTTTCAATGTATGAAAACAAAAAAAGGACTGATTCTAAAATCTAGAATTAGTCCCTATAATCGTGTATTTTACTTATTTGTTGTAAATGTTAAAATTCCTTTATCACTAAATGAAACCTTTGCATTAAATATATTTACATCATAGTCGTAAGGTGCCAATGGCATATATGTAACCCCATTTTTAACTTGTGCTAATCTATTTCTTTGATAGTGATAATTAGCATTATATGGTTCTGTATTAACAGCTCCGTAGCTCATATTTGTTCTGATAGTTACATTTTGATTGTTCTTATCCCATTCTACTTTGAAACCAAGTTTTTCTGCGATTTCCCTAACAGGAATCATAGGTCTTATTTGATTGTAGTAAATATTGTTTTTCAGAACTATCTCTTCGCCATTTATTATTACTCTATCTAGTACCAAGATATCATTTATTAGAAACACGCATAATGGCGTAGTTTGAGCAGGATAACTTTCTAGGACCATATCGTAAAGCACCAATAACTTTTGGTTTTTAATAGCATTGACATCAACGAGTTCTCCTTTTAGATTGTAAATAGGAGTATCTTTTTTGATGTTTAATCTCAAATCATTATTCCCACTTAATATAGAGTTGTCGAATACATCATATGAACTCAAAGTAAGATTTTCGGATCTATGGACTACAACTAATTCGGGAAATATGTAGTATGGTTTTTCTGCTATAGGATTTAGAGAATATTTTGAATAGTAAATACTTACTAATTCATCGTGTTTTACATCATTTCGATCAAGTATTTTCATATTTGAATCATCAATGATAATAGTTTCATCTTCCAAATGTACATTGAAATTATTTAATTTACCAATATGATCGGTATTTGCTTTAAATTCAAATAGTGTAGAAATTCCATTATCAGTATTAGGATTGGTGATTTTACCAATTTCGCAAATATATTCACCATTTATAGTGTTTTCAGCAGATGAACCAATTCTATCAAAATCAGAATTTGCAGATACTGGTATGATGGCTACTAATAGAAATACCATTAGCAATAGGCTTATTCTTTTAGTCATAATGATTCACTCCTTTTCATTATGCTATCATACTTTACTTGGGTAAAGATTAAAGGTTTATTACATCTACTAAAAATTAAGTATAGATAATACCTTATTGTTGTCAATGTCGATAGTTGTAACTTTATTATCGTCTATAATGGCAACAGACTTGCTTCCATCTTTTGGTATAGTAGTGCTTCCTGGATTCACCATAAGTATACTGTCTTTAACTTCTAGTTTCTTAATATGAGTATGACCTGTAACTATGACTTTAGCACCTAGTTTTTTAGCTTTTACCAGTCTTTGGTGTTCGCTTTCTTCATATCCATGAACGGCATAAATAAGCAAATCATCATATTTAAATAGTCTGTTTTTCATAGTTAAGTCTTTTTTAGTTACCATTTGATCGACGTCACTATCGCAATTTCCACGAATATATTCAATGTTTTCAATGTTTTTTAAGAGTTCAGCCAATTCCTTTGGATTATAGTCTACAGGAAGTTCATTTCTTGGACCATGATATAAAACATCTCCTAAATGGATTATAGAATCACAATCCTTTAAAATTTCAAGTGCTTTAATGGTAGATTCTAATCCACCATGTGTATCGCTCATTAAGCCAATCTTCAAAATTATCCCTCCGTTAATATAATAAAAAGTCACTGTAAACAGTGACTTTATTTATTGTCTTTGAACCATTGGATTATATCGCCTGACTCATATAAAGCTGTTCCATTTAGGTCTAAACAAGGAACTTGAACTTTTCCACCTAAAGTCACTAGATTTTCTTTATTTTTAGGGTCAGCATTGATATCGACCATTTCAACTTCTATTCCGTTTTCTTCCATAAATTTTCTAACTTTGATACAGAACGGACAACGTTCCATATAGTATAATTTTATATTTTCCATTTATTATTCACCTCGAATAAATAATACCCAAGATACAAAAATATACGCATTATTCTTTGGAAAAGCATTCATAAGGTGTTATAATGATTATAAACTGTGAAAGAGGTGATATTATGGATTTTATGGAGTCTTTAAATATAATACTAGAGCAAGTAGGTGAAATTCTTACTGATGTTTCAAGTAAAGTAGCGAAGGGATCAGAAGAATTCGTAAAAATTACTAAGATAAAATACAATATTAGAAAAATAGAGGATGAAATAGAATATTCCCTTATTAAATTGGGTAATATATACTACAGACAAGTCAAAGAAGAAATTAGTGAAGATAAAGAAGAACTAAATCGCATAGTAAATGTTCTAGACGATTTCTATTTGGAGTTGGAAATGCTTAAAAATGACCTTGACATAATGAACAAAAACTATTATGATTATGGGTATGAAAACGATATCGGAGAAGGCGATACGATAGCAGGACGGGACGAAATAAGCCCCGAACTATCAAGTGTAGTCCCGATAGGCGAAAGCAAGAAATATGTAAAATGTCCAGAGTGTGGACATGAAAACTCTTACGAATTAGCAGTTTGTACAGAGTGTGGAACTTTTCTTTAAATGGTTATAATTTATTTATTAGAGGCTTAATATTGTAAATTAGGACTTTGATATGAGATTATTATTTTACAAGGGGGATTTTTTAATGAAGAACAAAAAAATGTTAGCGTTACTATTAGCATTAGTTATGATGGGAACTATGATGGTAGCGTGTGGCAAAAAAGAAGAAGCACCAGCTGAACCTACAGGCGAAGCGACTACAGAAACACCAGAAGCAACAGAACCAGCAGAAGGTGGCGGAACTATAGGAGCACTTTACTATAACTACAGTGACACTTATATTTCTACAGTAAGGAGTAATTTTGACGAATATGCTAAAGAAGCAGGATTTGAACTTAATGTTCAAGATGGTCAAAATAACCAAGGTACGCAAAATGACCAAATCGACAATGTTATATCTAAAGGCGTTGACGCACTATTAGTTAACATCGTTGATACTGGAGCAGCAGTAAATGTTATTGATAAAGCTAAAGCAGCTGATTTACCACTTATTTTCTTTAACAGAGAGCCAGAAGACATCTCTGTTTACGGAACTTACGATAAATCAAGATTCGTAGGAACTAGAAAAGAAGAAGCTGGTATCATCCAAGGTGAAATGGTAGTTGAAGCTTGGGCAGATGGTGCAGCAGACAGAAATGGTAATGGAAAATTAGACTATGTTCTATTCCACGGTGGACTTGACAATGCTGAAGCTATTGCAAGATCAGAATATGCTGTAAAAACTATCGTTGATGCAGGAATTGAAATCAATAAAATTGGTGAGCAAATTGCTAACTGGGATGCTGAACAAGCAAAACTTGCAATGGATGCAATCGTAGCTAAAAACTTAGAAGATATCGATTTTGTACTTGCAAACAACGACTCAATGGCAATGGGAGCTGTAAACGCACTTAAAGCAGTTGGATACAACACTGGCGATCCAGACAAATATATTCCAGTTTATGGAGTAGACGCTACTGAAGAAGCTAAAGAAGCTATCTCTAAAGGCGAAATGGCTGGTACAGTTAAACAAGATGCTGAAGCTATGGCAAAAGCAATGTTAACTCTAGCTCAAAATGCAATTGAAGGTAAAGAGTTCATTGAAGGAACTGATTATGAATATGATGAAAGTGGAGTTGCGGTAAGAATTCCATATCAACCATACACAGGTGAATAAGTTATCTGATGTAGTGTAAAAGAATCGCACTTATTCGGTGCGATTCTTTTTTATAATATAAACAGGCGGTGATTAAATGGCTAATGAATATATTTTAGAGATGATTGATATTTCAAAATCCTTTCCAGGTGTTAAAGCCCTAGACCACGCTAATTTGCGAGTGCGTCCAGGAACTGTACATGCTCTTATGGGCGAAAATGGAGCAGGAAAATCCACCCTTATGAAATGTTTATTCGGAATATATATTGAAGACGAAGGCGAAATTATATTAGATGGTCAAAAAGTGCGTTTTGAGAATCCAAAACAGGCAATGGAAAGTGGAGTTGCCATGGTGCATCAAGAGCTAAATCAAGTAATGAAAAGAAGTATAGCTGAAAATATGATGTTGGGAAGATTTCCAAAGAACGGTCCATTTATCGATCAAAAAGCTATGAATGATTTTACTAAAGAGTATTTAGATGATTTGGGACTAGATATCTCTCCAAAGACCAAGATGGAAAAACTATCTGTGTCTCAAAGACAGATGATTGAAATAGCAAAAGCGGTTTCTTATGATGCTAAGATATTAATACTAGATGAGCCAACTTCTTCACTTACAGAACAAGAAGTTGAAAAGCTATTCGAAATTATTAATATGCTTAGGGATAGAGGACTGGGAATCGTTTATATATCTCATAAAATGGAGGAGATTCTCGAAATATCTGATGATATAACCGTATTTAGAGACGGACAGTGGATAGTTACTGAAATAGCAGAAAATATGACCAATGAGAAAATCATAAACTATATGGTAGGAAGGGAATTGACACAGAGATTTCCACCTAAAGAAAATATTCCTGAAGATGTGATTTTGAAAGTAGAAGGATTTACTGGTAAGTATCAACCTAATATACAAGATGTTTCATTTGAACTAAAAAAAGGTGAAATACTGGGTATTGCAGGACTAGTCGGTGCGAGGAGAACTGAGCTTTTAGAGCATATGTTTGGAGTAGCAACACTAGAAAGTGGAAAGATGTATTTAAATGGTAAAGAGATTAAAAATACTACTCCTCATGAGGCGATAGACAATGGATTTGCATTTTTAACTGAGGAAAGAAGAGCTACAGGAATTTTTCCAGTTCTTAATATTGCTGAAAACTCTACTATTGCAAGTATGGAAGATGCAAAGGTCAGAGGACTTTTAGACAATAAGATTTTGAAAGAGAAAACTAAATGGGTTATAGACAGTATGAGCGTTAAGACCCCAAGTAGTAAAACTCTTATAAAATCGCTTTCAGGTGGTAATCAACAGAAAGTTGTTTTAGGCAGATGGCTTTTAACTGAACCGGAAATACTGTTATTAGATGAACCGACTAGGGGAATTGACGTTGGAGCTAAATATGAAATTTATCAATTGATTATAAATCTTGCAAAAGACAAAAAAGGCGTCATAATAGTGTCTTCTGAGCTACCAGAATTATTTGGTATATGCGATAGGATTATGGTTATGAGCAATGGACGTGTAGCTGGGATAGATGATGTAGAAAATCTAACTCAAGAGAAAATAATGGAATTGTCTGCGAAATTCTTATAGGAGGGGTGTAATAATGACAAAAGATAATAAACCTGTTCTGAGTGCGGAACAGAAGAAAGAGAAAAACAAAGAGTTTTTACTAAACTACGCACTATATTTCGTTTTAGGTTTGATGATACTATTTATAATTATCTATGATCCATCGTTCCTATCAGTAGGCAACTTCTGGAATATCCTGAGGTTTTAGACTTAAAGAACAGGGCTTCTTACCCAATAAACAATCTATTGCTTCTACAGCTATTAGAACAGTCCAAAAACACATTTATTCATGGTTTACAGTTAATAGGTCTTAGTGCCATACTC
>JAAYFG010000109.1 GCA_012728335.1 Tissierellia bacterium
AACATAAATCTATCCCGTCTTTTGATAAAACTAAACCATTTTCTGGAATTAGCTTTAGGATATTTAAGTTTATAAGTAAGCCTAACATAGTTCTATTCAAAGTATCTTGATTATATCCATAAATATCGTGATTACCTGATACTACATATATAGGTACAGCAGACTTCATGAATATCTGTGCCACTTCGGAAACTGTGGCAACAGATACATCAGGTCTATCAAATAAATCTCCACCATGAATGATATAATCCACATCATTATTATTAGCATATTCTATGACTTCATTTAGCTTAGTCATAATGCTTTCATAATAATTGTCCAGTCGATTCTTTGGTGCTGTTTTCCTTACATGAGAATCAGTAAAGAATAGAATTTTCATTGATTATTAATCTATAATTAATTGTTCGTCAGTTTCGTCCACTTCTGCTACTTGTGGACCTCCACCTAGATTGTAGTGAGCTCTAACTTTGCTTTCTAACTCATCGCTTATTTCTGGATTTTGAATCAAGTATTCTTTAATGTTTTCTCTACCTTGTCCTAATTGTTGATCATTATAGCTATACCATGAGCCTGATTTTTTTACTATACCTGCATTTGCAGCCGCATCCAAAATATTTCCTTCTTTTGAAATTCCCTTACCATAAAGTATGTCAAATTCTGCAACTTTAAACGGCGGAGCAACTTTGTTTTTCACTACTTTTACTTTAGTTCTATTACCGATGATTTCATCATCTTTTTTAATCTGTTCAGAACGTCTAACTTCAAGTCGCACTGAAGAGTAGAATTTAAGTGCTCTACCTCCAGTTGTAGTCTCTGGGTTACCAAACATAACACCAACTTTTTCTCTCAATTGGTTTATGAAAACAACTGATGTTTTTGATCTGTTTATAGCACCAGTTAATTTTCTAAGTGCCTGTGACATAAGTCTAGCTTGAAGACCAATGAAGCTGTCTCCCATAAGTCCTTCAATCTCTGCTTTAGGTACTAATGCAGCTACCGAGTCTACGACTACAATATCTACAGCATTACTTCTAACTAAAGTCTCAGTTATTTCAAGCGCTTGCTCTCCAGTATCTGGTTGAGAAATAACTAATTCATTGACATTTACACCTAAATTTCCGGCATAAACAGGGTCTAATGCGTGCTCTGCATCTACAAAAGCAGCCGTTCCACCCATTTTTTGTGCTTCAGCTATCATATGAAGTGCAACTGTCGTCTTACCAGAAGACTCTGGTCCATAAACTTCTATGATACGTCCTCTTGGAATACCACCAATTCCCAATGCAATATCTAACTCAATTGAACCAGTAGGAATAACCTCTATATCTAATCTAGTGTCTTCTCCTAATTTCATTATTGAGCCTTTACCATATTGTTTTTCTATTTGGCTAATTGCTGCTTCCAAGGCTTTTTTCTTATCTTTTGAATCAGTCATTTTTTCCCTCCATTAAATCAATATTTTTTTCAATTTCAGCTAAGAGTATATTAGCTGCTTCTTCTCTTATTTCGTCTCTATTCCCCTCTAGGTTAAGTTCTTTAACATAATAAGAGGAATTGCTACCTAAACAAATATAAACTCTTCCTACAGGGATTTCATCTGTTCCTCCATCAGGCCCAGCTAGTCCTGTAATACTTCCTACTATATCTGTTTTTATAATGTTTTTTAGTCCCATAGCCATTTCTTCAGCTACATTAGAACTCACTGCAGTAAATTTTTCAAGAGTCGTTTTCCTTACTTTTAGTACTTGCTCTTTATATTCATTTGTATAGGTTACTATGCCGCCAACAAATACTGCTGAAGCACCAGGAATCGATGTGATTTTGCTTGCTATAAGCCCACCAGTACAAGATTCAGCTAAACTTAGAGTAAGTTTTTTTTCAATTAGTTTATTAACTACTCTCTTTTCTATTGTTTCATTCATAATAATTCACCTTATTACTCGTTGTAAGAAAACACATGCTTGTTTTTATAAAAATAATCTACTCCTGAAACTACAGTCATAAATACTGCGAAATAAAATATTATTGGATAAATAGTTGTTATAATCGATATTTCAGGTAAAAAAGCAAGTGTAATAGCTAACATTTGACTTATAGTTTTTATTTTACCTAATGAACTAGCCGCTATGGTAATATCTCCGCTAGCTGCTATAATTCTAAAACCTGTGACAGCAAGTTCTCTCGCTTCAATCAAAATGATTGCCCATGCAGGAGCTTTTCCCATTTCAACCAATAGTACAAATGCTGACATTACGAGAATTTTATCTGCAAGCGGATCCAGAAATTTGCCTAATTTAGTTATTAAATCATATTTTCTAGCTATATATCCATCTATTGAATCGGTTATAGACGCAAAGATGAAAATTAGCAATGGGATATAAGAATAAGCGTCTTGAGTTAAGTATACGGATAGTACAAATACAGGCACTAAGCATATCCTGAAAAATGTAATACTATTTGGAACGTTCATCTATATACTCTCCTATCAAGTCGTACTCTAAAGAGTCGATTATTTTAACTTTAATAAAGCTTCCAATTTCTAATTTACTATCGCTTTCTATATAAAGAACACCATCGATTTCTGGTGAATCAGAATATATTCTTCCTACATAATTAGTGTCGTCTATTACCTCTTCTACCAAAGCTTCAAATTCCCTATCTATAAATCTTTGACATAGCTTTTCAGACACAGTTTTCTGAGTCTCCATAATTTTGCTACGTCTTATTTCTTTAGTTTCTTCATCTATTTGACTATCCATTTTATATGCTGGTGTTCCCTCTTCTCTAGAATATGAAAACACTCCTAATTTATCAAATGGATATTCTTGAATAAATTCATTTAACTCATTGAAATCACTTTCAGTTTCACCTGGAAAGCCAACAATGAATGTTGTCCTTATGACAATATTTTGAATATTATTTCTAAGTTTATTCAATAGATTGATTATATCGTTTTTATTGGTGTGTCTATTCATTCTTTTTAGCACATTATTGCTAATGTGTTGAAGTGGTATATCTACATATGGAAGCAATTTTGAATTTGTCTTAAACTCGTTTATTAGTTCATCACTGAAATTATCAGGATAAAGATATAAGACTCTAATCCATTTTAAATCTTCAATCTCTGAAAGTTTATTTATCAATTCATGAAGATTATAT
>JAAYFG010000110.1 GCA_012728335.1 Tissierellia bacterium
GCTTTACCATATAGTTGATGATACGAAATGAAGAGTGGGAGTAATTTCAAAAGTTACTCTGAGTGTCGTGCAGTATTCTAGAAGGGGTTCTTATACCTCTTCTTTTTTAATATCTATATTTTGCATATAAAATCGTACTATTTTACTATCATAGCTAATTTGACAAATACAATTTTGACCTCCTCGAACTCGAGGGAGTTAAAGTATGCTTATCATTTATCTCTAAAAACAAATCTATCGATTCAATCGTTGTGCACGATGGAATCATTTTCTTGATTATTTGCAATGATAAATGAATCAATAGAAGTATCGCTGTAAAAATATGAAAATAATGATAAAATGTATACATAGATAAAAGAATAATTCAATATGGGATGATGTTTTGGAAATTACAGAAGAAGACTTATGCTAAAGTTTAATAAAGACAAAATCCAGTGATAAAAAAGAAAAAGTATTCCTATTGATGGGAAAGCCTTAAGAAGAAACACTAGCTTGGGGTGGACTTATAGTTATGAACACAAAAGAAGCTTCAGATTATGCATTGAGAGAATCTAGAAAAGGAAAATCAATAAAAGAGGAAAAGCAAAGTAAATACTAGAAGACAAATAAAAAATTTAATAAGAGGTGATCAAAATGAAAAAGATAAACACTCTTAAAGTCTTAGTGATACTTTTATGCATTTCTATTATACTAACTGCTTGTGAGAAAAAGCCCGAACTTTCAGATACTACAATTCTAGAAGCGATGACTGCATCCATTGGCACAGAGCCCGTTGTTTTAGGAAGTCTTGATAGGGACAGCATTGAAATTTCAATACCTAAGGGAGTTTTAGATAGAGAAAGTATATTTTCATTAAAAATTGCAGACAATAGTCCACAAAATGATTCTTTGATTGGAAGTCTTCTTGGAACACCAGTAGAAATTGATATAGAAGACGACATAAAGAGATTTGACGAGCCTATAGAGGTATTGTTCAAGTTGACACAGGAGCAATGGGATTCATTTGAAAACGCTGATGATATATATATTGGTTATTACGATGGATATAGCTGGGTTTATCTGGAGCCTATAGATGCGAATAGTGAAAAAAGAACGGTTTTATTTAAAACTTATCATTGTAGCTACATCTTTCCCTCTTATTTAGAAAAAGAAGAAATAAATAAGAAGGTTGCCAGGAGTTTGGCAATAGAAAGTACAATGATTGATAAAAATGCAGAAATAAGAAAAACAACCGAATCTATGGTAAAAAGTGTTATGGGTGATGCCGTCGACAAATCGCTATTGAGGGATATTGTAGAAGGCATTATGGACCAAAATGATTTTACTCAATTTGGCAAATCTGTCGTCAATATGGATGCAAAGGAAGCGGAAGAAAAATTCATCTCTGTGTATACACAAGTTGTGGCCAGCAACCTTTTTGCCTATGCAAGCAATGCAGACAATCTTGGGGATTTAGGGTCTAATCTTAGTTTAGTTGGCTCCTATGGCAAGAGTGCGGCCCATTTTCAAAATGGTGAATACAAGAAAGCTGCAGAGGAGCTAGCAAGAGGAATCATATCCACCCATCCAATAGGAAAGCTCTTCACCACAGCCGTCAATGTTACTGAGAGGCAAGTTGCAAGGTGGAAGAATGAGGAAATTGAAGCTGCATACCAGATTTATCTAAAGGGAAAAGAGCCTAAAATAGCATTTTGGGGCTATGGAAGCATAGAAGCTGGAGATTTCAATGAAATATGGGATCAAATGCGAGGAGTCGGAAGACAAATTATAATAGAAGCAGTGAGCGATTTTAAAAAGGAAAATGGTAGAGAACCGACAAGTGAAGAAAGAATAAAACTTGAATTAGATGCTAAAACAACTTTGGAAAGTGAATTTGAATCTAGAAAAGAAAAAGAAGCCACTATAGCCGAAACAGAAAAGAAAAACCTTGAATTCTTAGCAATTATGGAAGAAGGAAATCTTTTAGAATCAAATAGATATGGATATGATACGGATAAAATAAGCTATAAGGAAAGAGTAAAGCAAATATTTGATCTAAGAAACAAGGTGCTTGATGATACTAAGAGAAAAATGAACCTTCGAGGAGAGGATTCCAAGACCGAATTAAATGTTTACACAGTTGAGAAACTCATAGCAGAATATCTTAGTAGTGGAGAAGAATCTTACAAGGAAATGCTAATAGAACTTGGATTGGTTGAAGATGTTAAAACAGGAACTTTTTCTGGAAGTTATAGTGTGCCCCTAAATTTCTCCCAAACAACTTTTTATCGAAATGAAGTTTTAGAGGGTGGTAAAGTATTGATTGCAGCAAAGGCATCAATAGAGCCAAGTGATGCAACCATAGAAATATCTAAAGATGGAACGATGTCAATAATGTACTCTGTTAATATAAATTGTATTCAAGAAAATACGGTAGAATATAATCCGGAATTAACTGTTATTGAAATTGATACTGGAAATTATACCGTCAGGGAAAGTTTCACGGGGATTCAAATACATACAACAGAAGGCTCAGCTACAAACTTAGCGGATATTCTTGGAGAACGAACTACATCAGGTCATGTAGATTTATCTAGAAACAGAAGCTGGGAGGTAGAAAGCGACGGATTAAATGCAGAACTTAAAAATTTAACCGTTAAACAAATAGGCAAAGAACTAATTATTAGTGGGAAGGCTGTAATACGTATGCCGGACAACAATTTGTTTGGAATATTTGAAGCATTCTCTGCAACCTTTGATATCACTATAGCTATGTCTGAAGAGTAATATAAAACTACTTAAACAAGATACCAATAACATTTAGCCTTATTTCAAATCCTACTGACTAACTAGGCTTTATTGTTTCTCCCCGAAATCGATATATGACTTATAAAACTGGTTCAACAGAAAAGGATATAAAGACAAATAGCTGCTTATAAGCAACTTGCATAGATGAGTGGGAACAAAGAGAACAGTGTTCTCTCCTATTGTGAGTGTTACATATTATTTTAGATGGAGCCATTCGGCTCCATCTCTTTTTATTTTCTAGTATATTTGCTTAAAGTGTACTAAATCAGTTTACTTTAGCGCCCAAATGGATTGTCATTGGGCGTGAAAGTAAGGTGTGATAAGAATAAGTTTTGTATGCCCACTTAAATATAGAAGGCCAAAACACTGTATTAGTTTAAAGCGAAAGCCTATCCTATATCAAGTAATTTGTAGATGCCATTTGATGGGAAAACATCGGAAGCAAAAAATAGAGCAAATCACTTTTTGTGAGTATCTACTTAATTGACCCGCTTCCTAATTCATTTTGGTCTATTGATTTCTTCCAGAATGGGTATTAGTACTTAGACTTTATTCTTATCTTAAGTAAAATGTATTTTGGTGA
>JAAYFG010000111.1 GCA_012728335.1 Tissierellia bacterium
ATTTAAGATTGCTCCCATTGCAGAAAATGTTAATCTATAAGTTGAAGAACTATTCATTTTTATACACTTCTTTCAAAAAACTGCAAACTATCATATATTCACCTAATATTTTCATTATATCATAACTATAAACTTCCTTAGATAATCAAGGAAGTTTTTCTAAATTAGTATAACACAGCAGAAAAAATCTGTCCAATATTCAAATAAAATTGTCTCTATTAGATGAAAATTGATATTTAGATAAAATTAAACAAGAATAATAAATTCGTTTAAATATTTAAATTTCAATGCTTTCAGGAGTTGTTATATAATTGTAATGTGAAATATACACATAAACACTTGCTAATTTCTCTCAGTGATTATATACTCTAGTCTATGCTAAAAATAGTTACAAAATAGTTACAATCAAAATTAGCATATGTAATATTAGCAAGGAGTGGGAAATTGGAAAGATATAGTTTAAGAGCAAATGGGAGAAAAGTAGCTTTAGCGATTACTCTTATTAGCTCAATATTCACTACAGGCTTCACTATGGCTGAACCAGCATTTGAAGTAATAGTTGACAGTGTAGTTGTTGGAGCTGCAAGCAATAAAGAATCTGCTGAAATAGTAATTAGGGCTCTAGTTATGGAAGAGAACAGTAGAAATTCATCTAATAATGTAGTCATTAACGATATAGAAATAAAACGTGCTTATGTCAATAGTGAATTAATAGATGAAGAAAAACTACAAGAAAATTTATCAGAGACATTGGAGTATAAAGTATTAGGACAAGAATTGACTATTGATGGAAAAACTTATGGTGTTTTAAAGTCAATAAGTGATATAGAATATGTAATTAGCACGATTAAGTCTAAGTATCTTATGGAGTACAGTGAAGGCGATATTAAAGCTTTTACATTCAAGGAAAAAATTGAAGTATCAGAGATTGAAACTAGTGAAGACAGAATAGAAGATTTGAATATAGTATTAGATAGGATACTAGCAGATAAGAAGATTGGGGAATATCAAATATCTGAAGGAGAGTCTTTAGATAGGATAATTGAAGAAACTAATAATACTGAAGAAGATCTATTAGAATTAAATCCTAATTTAGAAGAAGACTTGATTTTAGAAAATGAGATTAGTTTTTATAAGCCTGTTTTAACGCCATTAGTTTTAGAGGAGATAGAATATCTTGAACCTATAGAATTTGAAGTAGAAATGGTCGAAGATGACTCTTTATATGAAGGTGATACAAAAGTATTAGTTGAAGGGAAAAACGGCGTACAAACTGTTTTGGCAAAAGCAGTTAAAGAAGACAATCTCAAGAAGAAAAATGAAATAGTTTCAATTGAAATTATAGAAGAACCTATTATAGAAATATTGGCAGTAGGAACTAAAGAAAGACCTAGCACAGAAGCTACAGGAGTATTTATGAATCCAGTTTCAGGGCAACTATCTTCTAAATATGGGTCAAGATTTGGAAGATTCCACTATGGAATAGATATAAGAGCACCTAAGGAAACTAGCATAGTAGCAGCTGATGGAGGTAAAGTAGTAACTGTAACGTCACATTCGACTTATGGTAAATATGTGGAAATAGACCATGGAAATGGCTATATGACCAGATATGCACATTTAAATAGCTTTTCTGTAAATGTGGGAGATTTAGTTTTTAAAGGACAAAAGATAGGTGGAGTAGGTATTACAGGTAGGGCAACTGGATATCATCTTCATTTAGAAGTACTTAATAATGGCAACAATGAGAATCCATTAAATTACTTTAAATACTAATTATCAAATAATAAAAAAGTACAAATCATTAAATTTCTGTAAAAATGAATAAATATAAATACTATATTGTTTTCAAAAAATAGTAGCATAAAAAAGATAAACCATCTATTCTAAATAGATGGTTTATCTTTTTTAATGAGTATAGTTGTTTTTAATATAATTTAATCCATTACGTATATGATTTTGCATAGAAGTAACTGCCTTTTCTTCATTTTTTTCCATTAATGCGTTTAATATCTCCATATGTTCACTATCTATTTCCTTTTGTCGTTCTTCGTCATAAGCTGTCATTCTACGGTCATATACCAATTGTGAATTTAGCTGAGAAAGCATTTCTGTTAATCTTTTATTATTAGCCCATTTAAGTATTATTTCGTGTATAGTATTACTAAGTTTAACTCTTTCATCAACACTTTCACTGTGAGAAGTAATTTTTGTTTTTAAACTTTGAATTTCTTTAATATCAATTTTCTGTATTGAAAGTTGTACTGCTAATACTTCTAATGCTTCTCTACATTGATATAATTCAGTTAAATCTTCAATCGTATATTTTTTTATAAATACACCTTTCCATGGAATTATTTCCACAAGACCATCTGAAGAAAGCATTCTAAAAGCTTCTCTTACAGGAGTAGGACTTACATCAAGCATTTCTGCTATCTGTACTTCATTTAGTTTTATTTCATCTTTAAAGTAATTACTAAGAATCATATCTTTAAGTATTTCATATACTTGAATGTTCAAAGTAAGTTTTTTTTGTATTTTATAGTTCAAATTTTCACTTCCTTCTAAAAAATAAGTATTTAATAGTTGTACTTAAGTGATTATATCACATATAGTATAAAAGGTCTTTACAGAATAAGAAAATTGTTATAGAATATATTCTATAGAATATATTCTATAACAATTTCTAGGAGGAGATAAAATGAAAAGTATTTTAATGGGAAGGATAGCAGATAAGATAATTGATGTAAATTTGAAAATGAAAGAAGGTGAAAAACTACTAGTAGTTACAGAACCTGAGAAAATCAGCATTGCTGAAGCTATAGCATCGTCTGCGTATAGAAAGGGAGTTGAGCCAGTAATTAGTATCATGATGCCTAGAGAAAGTGATTCACAGGAACCACCATATATAATAGCAGAAGCACTTAAAGCTTCAGATGCATTTGTTTCAGCAGTTGGGAAATCGATTACACACACCAATGCTGTAAAAAATGCTATAGAGAATGGATCTAGAGGACTTGTATTAACACAATTTTCAGAAGAAATGATGATAAGTGGTGGAATGGAAGCTGATTTTGAGGAAGTTAAACCTATTTGCATAAAAGTTGCTCAAACATTGGCAGATTCTAAGCATGTTCATCTAACAACGCCTTATGGTACAGATTTAACATTTTCTGCTACTGGAAGACGTGGGAATGCATTGTATTGTTTAGTTGAAAAAGGAGAGTTTTCAACAGCACCAACTGTAGAAGCGAACGTTTCTCCAATTGAAGGTACTCCTGAAGGAGTTATAGTAGCTGATGCAAGTATTCCTTACATAGGAATTGGATTATTAGATGAGCCTATAACATTTAAAGTTGAAAAAGGTTTCATTACAACCATTGATGGTGGAAAACAAGCAGAGATATTAAAAAAAGATTTGGAAAGCAAGAATGACCCTAATGTATATAATATTGCTGAATTGGGTATTGGACTAAATCCGAAATGTAGATTTATTGGACTTATGCTTGAAGATGAAGGTGTTTATGGATCATGCCATATAGGTATTGGTACGAGTATTAATTTAGGTGGAGTATTAAAGGCGGCATGTCATTATGATTTGATTATGACTAAACCAACCATTATTGCTGATGATGTAGTGATTATGAAGGATGGAATATTGCAAGATGGATTTCATCCAGAAGTATTTGAACTTTAATAATATGGAGGTGCATCATGAACATTGAATTAACTATGTTTCATACAGTAGCTATTGCTGTTTTAGCTTTACTTTTAGGTGAATGGATAAAAAGTAAGATATATTTTCTTGAAAAGTTTTGCATACCTTCTCCTGTTGTAGGAGGTTTAGTGGTTACAGTAATAACTTTGATAGGGCATTTAACAAACTCTTTTACAATTAACTTTGACTTTGGGTTAAGTGATTTTTTCATGCTAGCATTTTATACTAGTATAGGTTTCACAGCTAGCATATCACTATTAAAAAGAGGTGGAGTCAAAACAATTAAACTACTAATTTTAGCTAGTATTTTAGTAGTTTTCCAAAATGGTATAGGCGTTATAATATCTAAAGCAATAGGTGTTAATCCACTAGTGGGTATAGCTACTGGTTCTATACCTATGACAGGTGGACATGGCACATCGGCAGTTTTTGCAGGAGATTTAGAAAAATTAGGACTTTCTGCTTCGGCAACAATCACTCTTGCGTCTGCAACTTTTGGATTGGTTGCAGGAGCTCTTACAGGCGGACCTTTAGGAAGATATCTTGTTGAAAAAAGTAAAAAGAACAAAAAAGCAAAAAGTAATGAATCGATAAATTTTGATTTCTCCAAAGAATTTGAAAATCCAATAAGTCCAAAGGGATTTGAGCAAGGAATATTTTTATTATTACTTGCAATGGCTTTGGGAACTGTAATTTCATCTCTACTAGAGAAGACCGGTCTTACTTTCCCTAGCTCCGTTGGTGGGATGCTAGCTTCAGCCTTGATAGTAAATATAAAAAATTTCGAGAAAGTTTATCCAATAAGACATTCAGAAATACAAATATTTGGGACAACATCACTTGCGGTATTTTTAGCACTTAGCATGATAAAATTAAAGCTTTGGGAGATTGCTGATTTAGCTGGTCCTATGTTACTTCTATTGTTCTGTCAGGTGGCTTTAGTAGTTGTTTTCATGGTATTTATCGCTTATCCAATCATGGGTAAAGATTACGAAGCTGCAGTAACTTGTTCAGGATTTTGTGGTTTTGCACTAGGAGCAGTTCCTACTGGAGTAGCTAATATGCGTGCACTTGTAGAAAAATATGAACCAGCACCAGAATCATTCTTTATAGTTCCTCTAGTAGGATCATTATTCATCAATATAGTAAACTCTGTAGTTGTTACTTTATTTATGAACATGGTGTAATAGAAACTTTTATCACACTATATTTTACAAGAAAATTATAGTTAGATAAGTTTTATTAAACTATAACATGATTAAGAAATTAAAAACCCCCCTAATTATTAATTTTTTTACTAAAAAATTAATAATTAGGGGGGTTTTTAGTAAAAAGGATATTCAAATATTAACGCATATATAATAGAAGGAACAATTTAATTGGGCAAAGTACTAAAATAAATTATTGTATGATTTTGGCTAAATTTAGAGATTAAATGGATTTTATAGATAAATGTATGCTTGACAAAAGTAATTTTATAATTTACTATTAGTAATAAGACCTAATAAGATGGATGTTTATTGAGGAGGAGAAAATGGGAATTAAAAACTTATTATTGACTATTGCAGGGCTAATAGCATTAATTCTAGGTGGAATCGGTGCATTTATTCCTGTTTGGCCTACTACTCCTTTTGTGATATTTTCTTTTGGACTTTTGAGTGCAACACCAAACATTCAAAAAAGGATATTAAAGATTGAGTTCTTTAGAGAGTATTTGGAAAGCTATCATGAGAAAAAAGGCATCTCCAAGAGAACACTAATTTTTAGCTTAATATTTCTATGGTCTATGCTTTTCATATCCATATATAAAATGAACAATATGCATATGACAGTTCTGCTAGTGGTAATCGGAATTGGAGTAACCATTCACATAGCGTGGGTCTCAAGAGACAGAAGAAAGAAAAATGGGAGAAAACAATGAATAATAAAAGGCTGTTTGGATATTTTGAGGTAATTTTTGATATAGGATACTTATTTTTAGCGTTTTTCATTTCTGCATACATTTTACTTATGAAATCAGGAAAAATCAACACTTTAGGAGCTATATTAGGCTTTGTATTAGTTATTGGAGACTCATTTCACTTAGTCCCAAGAATTAAGTTTATCCTTAGCAATGATGATAAGTATATTAAATCAATGGGATTTGGGAAACTGATTACTTCGATAACTATGACTATCTTTTATGTAATACTATGGAATATAGGGACAATGATGTTTCATAGCAATTTAAATAGTCTTATAAATTGGTCTGTGTACATTTTAGCAGGAATTCGTATAGTTATAAGTATACTGCCTCAGAACAAGTGGACTGATAAAAACCCGCCTGAAAAGTGGGGTGTTTATAGAAATATTCCGTTTGCGATATTAGGTTTAATCGTTGCAATACTCTTTTTTATAAATAGGAATAGCGTGTTAAGTATTAAATGGATTTGGTTGGGAATAGTCTTAAGCTTTGCTTTCTACATACCGGTAGTCTTGTATTCGAATAGAAATAAGATGGTGGGGATGTTGATGCTTCCTAAGACGATTATGTATATATGGATGCTATTTATGATTGCATCTATGTAGGATAAGTATAGTTGAAAATATGAAAGGAGGAGATTATATTATGGATGATAAGTATAAGAAGCTTACTAATGAGGTAGGGGCACCAATAGCTGACAATGAAAATTCTATTACAGCTGGAGCTAGAGGACCAGTAGTTATGCAAGATGTGTGGCTAATGGAGAAAATGGCGCATTTTAATAGAGAAGTAATACCAGAAAGACGTATGCATGCTAAAGGCTGGGGTGCACATGGTAATTTCAAAGTAACTCATGATATTTCTCAATATACAAAAGCAAAAGTATTGCAACTAGATGCTGAAACAGATGTATTTATAAGATTTTCAACAGTTGCAGGCGAAAGAGGGGCGGCAGACTGTGAAAGAGATATTCGTGGAGTAGCAGTTAAGTTCTATACAGAAGAAGGAAATTGGGACTTGGTTGGGAATAATACACCAACGTTTTTCTTAAGAGATGTTCATAATTTTCCTGGACTAAATCGTGCTGTAAAAAGAGATCCAAGAACTGGAAGACGATCTCCTCAAAACAATTGGGATTTTTGGACATTGCTTCCAGAAAGTTTCCATCAAAGAACTATAGTTATGAGCGACAGAGGAATTCCTGCTTCTTTTAGAAAAATGCACTTCTATGGAGAACACACTTTTAGTTTTTACAATGAAGCAAATGAAAGAGTTTGGTGTAAGTTCCATTTCAGAACTGAGCAAGGAATAGAAAACTTGACTAATGAAGAAGCTGCAGCAATTAATGCTACAAATAGAGAGTATATGGGTGAAGATTTATTTGAGGCAATAGAAAATGGCGATTTCCCTAGATGGAAACTTTATGTACAAGTAATGACTGAAGAACAAGCTAGAAATCATTATGAAAACCCGTTTGATATTACAAAAGTATGGTCGCAAAAAGAGTTTCCACTTATAGAAGTAGGAGTTCTTGAGTTAAATAAGAATCCTGAAAACTATTTTGCCGAAGTTGAGCAAGCAGCATTCACTCCAGCGCATGTAGTTCCAGGAATAGGGTTTTCACCAGATAAATTCCTTCAAGGAAGATTATTCTCATATGGGGATGCTCAAAGATATCGTTTAGGAGTAAATCACAATCAAATTCCTATAAACAGAGCGAAAGTTGATGTTAATGAGTTTCATAGAGATGGATTCATGCGTGTAGATGGTAATTATGGCAGAACTCCAGCTTATACTCCTAATAGTGATGGATATTGGACTGCTCAGCCAGAATATTTAGCGCCACCACTAGAAATTGAAGGGGCGGTTTGGAACTACGACCCTAAAGACGATCCAACAGATGATAATTTTAGAGCTGGTGGAAAACTATGGCGTCTATTGAAAGAAGACAAGAAAGAATTATTGATTCAAAATACAGCAAATGATATTGCTCCAGTAACTGAAAATATTAAGTATCGTCATGCTGTTCACTGCTATTTGGCTGATGAAGAATATGGTCGTAGAATTACTGAAGCAATGGGATTGTCACTTGAAAAAGTAATAGAATTATCTAAATTAAGTAATGATGACTTGATTGAAAGGACCTTAACTGCTAAAATGTAAAGCATACCATGAAGGAAGGCGATGCTATGAAAGAACAGCGAAATACGCGACAGCAAAGATTAGTGTTAGATTCGGTACTTTCACACGTAGATCATCCTACTGCTGATGAAGTGTATGCTGATGTGCAAAAAGAAGATGATAGAGTAAGTAAAGGAACTATATATAGAAATTTAAATAAATTAGCTGAAAACGGGGAGATAAGACAAATTAAATCTCCTGGATCTGATAAAACTAGATTTGATTGGAGAACGGATCCACATTACCACTTGATATGCAAAATTTGTGGTGATGTAGTTGACGCTCCGATACCATATATGGAAGATTTAGATGAAAAAATTGCACAACTAACAGGCAATATAGAGTGTAAGCACAAGATGTTTTTTGAATGTGTTTGCAATAATTGCCAAAACAAATAGAATAAATAAAAAACACCTTGTCTCATACAAGGTGTTTTCTATGTAAAAAAGCTTACCCATAGGATAAGCTTTTAATGATTACTCTTTTGAAATTATAAAGTATGGAAGTGAAACGAAAAGTGCTCCACCAACTAGATTACCTATAGTAACAAATAGTATGTTATTAAGTGCAGCTCCCATTGTAATTGCTCCATTAACTGGGTTAATTAGTGCCATTGCAAAAATTCCCATATTAGCAATACTATGTTCAAATCCCGATACGAAGAATATAAGGATTATCCATACAACCATAATAAGTCTAGCAGATTCACTTTTAGTACGGCCAACGATCCAAGTTGCAAGACAGATCATAATATTACATAGAATTCCCTTTAAGAAAAGTTGTAAAGGAGTTCCAGCAACTTTTGCCACTGCTAGTCCTGTTACTGCACCTAGGGTTGCTTCTGAAGGTGCGTTAGAAGCTAAAAATATAACAGAAATAAGTATCATTCCCACGAAGTTTCCTATGTAACAAAGAGCCCACGCTTTTATCGCATCTCCTATAGAGACTTTATTTCCAAGGATTCCAGAAGTTAGTGTGAATACATTACCTGTAAACAATTCTGAACCTGCAAAATATACTAAACTTAACGCAGCTGAAAATGTAAGTCCCATTAATGGTTTCATAGCAGGCAGACCGTCGTAGAAACCACCTATTGTAATACTAAGAATAAGTCCGAAACACACAAACATTCCAGCCATAATTGAACTGATGAAGAATGTACCTGGTTTGTTTTTCACTTTGCCTATTTTAGCGACAGAACCATCTAACACTCTT
Source organism: Tissierellia bacterium (assembly GCA_012728335.1). Classification (GTDB taxonomy): domain Bacteria; phylum Bacillota; class Clostridia; order Tissierellales; family Peptoniphilaceae; genus JAAYFG01. The sequence continues at coordinate 9,078 of JAAYFG010000111.1, forward strand.
GTAAAATCTTCATTAAACATTTATTTCCTCCTTTTTGATATACTGCCCATTATAGCATTAAGGAAAGAAAATATAAAGTAAAATACAACTTTCTATTTGAATATATACTTAAATTAAAGTAATATATATTAAGAAGCTAATTGGAGGATGGATATGAATCTTAAAAAAGTGATACCAAGATTGATAATTGTAGTAATAGTAGTATTTATTTTGGCGTCTAAAATTGGTGGAGATAAACCGCTAAAAAACTTGAATTATGAAAATATAGATGAAATACAGTTAGTGAGTTTTTCAAACAATAATGGAGTAAATCTTGATGATGAGACCGATATAAAAAAGATTACAAGAATAATTAAGAAGATTCATACTACTCGTGAAACTAACAAAAATATTAATGCTAGCAATTTATACTATATAAAAGTTTTTTTAGATGATGGCTCAAAAATAGAGGTAATAGACTCAGATCCATATTTATCAATCGATGGAAAATGGTATGAAGTAGATAAGAAAATATTTACTGACTTAAGAGGACTTTATAAGACTTATTTAAATAAATAGGTCTTTTTTCATGTGAAATTATTGTGAAACATGGCTAGATTTAGGGATTTTGCTCATTGAAATGGGTATAATTATATGACGGATTATTTCAGGACTATTAATGAAAACAAGGTGAATGATATGGCTTATATAGAAATGATAAATAGCAGTAAGATTTACACCATGGGATCTACTAAAATATATGCAAATGACGAAATTAACTTTTCAGTAGAAAAGGGTGAATTTGCAATAATTGTAGGACCAAGTGGCGCTGGAAAATCTACTGTACTTAATATATTAGGTGGAATGGACACTAATGATAGCGGTGAAGTAATAGTAGACGGAAAGGATATTTCTAAATATGATGAAAATGAGCTTACTACATTTAGAAGATATGATGTAGGGTTTGTCTTTCAATTTTATAACTTGATTCCTAATTTAACAGCAAAGGAAAATGTAGAACTTGCTTCACAAATAGTGGAAGATGCGATAGATGCTGAAGATATATTAGAAAAAGTGGGACTAAAAGACAGGATGGATAATTTTCCGGCTCAACTTTCAGGTGGTGAACAGCAAAGAGTTGCTATAGCAAGAGCATTGGCAAAAAAGCCTAAGTTATTGTTATGTGACGAACCTACAGGAGCTTTAGATTATCAAACGGGGAAATCAATACTAAAGTTGTTAAAAGAGACGGCAGAAAGCACCAATACAACGGTGGTTCTGATTACTCATAATGGTGCAATTACACCTATTGGCGATAGAGTGATTGAAATTAGGGACGCAAAAGTTAAAAGTATGGAGATAAATAGAAATCCAAAATCAATAGACGATATAGAATGGTAGTGATGGCGTGAAGAAAGAAGCTCTTAACAAAGACATATTCAGAGATATTAAGAAGACAAAAGGAAGATTTTTCTCCATTATGGCAATGATTGCCATTGGGGTATTAGTTTTTGTGGGCTTAAAGGTAACAGGACCAGAAATGACTAGAATCGGTGACGAATATATGCTTAGAAATAATGCAGCAGATATCACCGTAGTTTCTACATATGGAATAGATGATAAAGATAGAGAGCTTCTTAAATCGGTTCCAGGGTATAAGTACTTAGATTTTGGATATAGTGTAGACTTACTTACAAAAAGCGAAGAAGATATAGTAAGAATTCAATCTATGCCTAGAAATGTAGCATTAATAGAGGTCGTAGAAGGCAGACTGCCCAAAAAGTATGATGAAATTATATTGGATAGAGATTTACAAAGTAGGTATGAAATAGGAGATACCATTTACTTTAAAGACGAAAAATCTATAGATGAAGACAACACCAACTATTTAAAACATTATGATTTTAAAATTGTTGGATTTGGAACTAGTTCAGAATATATAACTAATACTGATAAAGGTTCAACTAATATTGGGTTTGGAGAAATAACAGGATTTGGCGCAGTTTTAGAAAATCAATTTAAATCAAAAGAATACAGCATTGCCAGATATTCTTTTGATGATTTAGTCGGAGTAAAACATAGTTCAGATGAATTTGTAAAAAGAGTCGCAGTTCATGCAAATAATGTAGAAGAAGCATTGGACGGGAGAGATGAGACAAAATTTGATGAGTTGAAGATTAAACTCGTTGATGAGATAAACGATGGTGACAAGAAGATAAATGATGCTAGAGACGAGCTTCGAGATGCAGAAGTAAAGTTGAATGATGCTAGAGTTGAGTTAAACGATTTTTTTGATGAATATGATGAAAGCAAAGGAGATTTTCATTCAAAAATAGCAGAAGCTAAACAGAAATTAAAGGATGCTGAAGCGGAGCTGGCTGATGGCAAGATAAAGCTTGAAGATGGAAAAGCTAAGTTAATAGAAGAAGAATCAAAGTTTAACGACGGAATAAGAGAGTACGAAGACGGTAAAGTAGAACTGGAAAAAGGACGTAAGGAATACGAGGACGGATTAAAACAATTCGTTGAAGGTAGTGAAACCTTAGCTAGTGGTGAAAAGGAATTAAATGAGGGGAAAGAAAAGCTTAAAGAAGGTGAAATTGAGCTTCTGGATGGCATCAAACAATACGAGGATGGACTTAAGCAGTACAAAGAGGGAAAAGCCGAATTAGAGGCAAATAGAAAGATTTTAGAGACATCTAAAACACAGCTCGATGCTGCTAAAACTGAAATTGATCAAGGAAAAGCACTATTAGATGAAGGTTATGCGGAATATGAGTCAAGTAAAGAAAAAGTAGATGCAGGAATAGCATATGCACAAGGGCAAGTAGATTCATTAAATTCTCAGAAAATAGAATTAGAGAATCAACTGAGCGAAATAAGGCAAGCTGAGTCGGAGATTGATAATGTAAATGGCCAAATTTCTGATCTACATAGACAAATTGATGAAACTACTGATGAGGAAACACTTAATCAATTATATGAACAGTTAAATGGATTAAAAGAAATAAAGAAAAATCTAGATTACGCAATATCACAGAAGGATAGTGTAGAAACTGGACTTCAAGGCATAGAAGGTGGATTGCTATTAGCTAATGAAGGGCTGGAGGAAGCGAAAGCTGGTCTCGTGTTATTAGAAGCAGGGAAAACTGAACTAGATAAGAATCTAGCTACATGGGAAGTAGGAAAAGCCGAATATGACAAGGGAAAAGCTGAATACGATAGTGGTTATGCTCAATTTCAGGAAGGTGAAAAACTACTTGTAGATAGCGGGAAACAACTTGAAGATGCTAAAGCTGAAATAGATAAAGGTACAAAGGAAATAGCTGATAATAAGAAGCTATTAGAAGAAAAGACTAAAGAATTAGAGGATGGGAAAAAAGAACTTGCTGATAGTAAAGCAAAGCTTCAAGAGGCAGAAGAAGAAATAGCAAGTGGGACTAATAGCTGTAAGATGCCAAAAAAGAAATAGATGATGGTAGAGTAAAGCTGGAAGATGCCAAAAAGGAAATAGCTGAAAATGAAGAAAAACTAATAGACGGAGAAAAGGAATTCTCTGATGGGAAAACGGAATTAGTAGATAATGAGCGCAAGGGGAAAAATGAACTAAATGATGCTTGGATTGAGCTTCAAGAAGGAAAAGATGAACTAAATGAAAAGTTTGATGAATACGAAGAAGAACGAATTAAAGCGGAAAAGGAAATCGACGATGCTGAAGAAAAATTAGATGATGCTAGAGATTTACTTAAAGTACTAAAAAAACCATATTACACTGTAGAGAGTAGAGACAACAATGCGCAAGTATTCTTTTATTTTGACTCTGCCATAAGATTAGATTTCATAAGCAATATATTCCCAGTGTTTTTCTATTTAATAGCTCTATTTGTTTCACTTACTACTATGACGAGGATGGTAGATGAGCAAAGATTGGAAATTGGAACACTTAAAGCGCTTGGATATTCAAATTACGATATTATGAAGAAGTATTTTATATATGGTGGAGTAGCTTCTTTAATCGGTGGACTATTTGGGATACTTGTAGGTCATGAGATCATAAGTAAATTAATTTTCGATGCTTATGCAGGTTCATATATATTTACGAGTACGAGAATAAAATACAATATATTTTATAGCATTATGGCTATTCTAATTGGTTTTGTATGTACAACTATTTCAGCAATATTTGCAGCAAAGAGCAGTTTAGAAGAAAATGCAGCAATATTGATGCGAGGGAAACCACCAAAATCTGGTACTAGAATATTCTTAGAAAGAGTAAAACCTGTTTGGAACAAACTTAATTTCATGCAAAAAGTTACTGCAAGAAATATGTTCAGATATAAGAAGAGAATGTTTATGACCATTCTGGGAGTGTCAGGATGTACTGCTTTACTATTCTTAGGATTAGGAATTCAAGACTCCATAGGTTCAATTATGGATAAACAATTTGGAGACATATATAAATACAATGTTATATCTATTTACGATGAAGACTTTGGAGAAACATCTTATTCAAAATATCAAGAAATGATAAACTCTGACGATAGAATCGAAAAGTCAGAAAAAGTTTTTGTAGATAATGTGGATATAGACAATCCTGGCGGACTAACACAAAGTGTTATGATGATGGTTCCGGAAAGTAATGAAGAGTTTTATAAATTAGTGAGCCTAAGAGATAGGAAAAGTCAATCTCCAGTGGAAATAAAAGATGGTGGAGTCATTATAAATGAGAAATTAGCCACTATTTATGATAAAAAAATTGGAGATACTATTATTTTCAAAGACTCTGACATGGTTCAATACGAAGTTGTAATTAATGGGATTACAGAGAATTATAGCGGACACAATATGTATATGAACTCTAGTTATTACGACGAAGTATTTGGAGAAAAGTATTCACCCAATGCAGATTTAATAGAATTTGTATCTCCTGGTGCAGATGAAAATCAATTGTTAATCGAAGACATAATTGCCAATAAGTCCATAATGTCAGTAGTAAATATGGATGTTACAACTACATTTTTAGACGATGTAATGGGAACTTTGGACATTATCGTATATGTAATTATAGTTTGTGCATCGGTATTAGCATTCGTCGTACTTTATAATCTTACAAATATAAATATATCAGAGAGAATGCGAGAGCTTTCAACTATAAAAGTATTGGGATTCTATCCAAAGGAAGTAACGTCATATGTATATAGAGAAACATTGATTTTAACCAGTATGGGAATAGTTGTAGGATATCTCTTTGGATTTATAATGCATAGGATGATAATTAACAATTTACTTCCAGATAATGTAATGTTAAATCCACAGATTACCATAAGAAACTTGGTTATATCTGCAATATTGACACTGATATTCTCATTTATAGTAATGATAAGCGTTCATAAAAAGCTGAAAGATATAGATATGATAGAGGCATTAAAGGCAGTAGAATAAAAGGTGAAAAGACAAGTCATGGTTCATGATTTGTCTTTTTTATGTATATAAACGTGTTTAGTATAAACTTTATGAATGGGGGTGAAAGGAGTTATGATTCTCCCTCATTTCCTCCTTCAAACACCCTCACTTTACATAATAAGGCGTAGAACAGTAGAAAATAAAAGAATAATAAAAACGAAGTAATTTCATATACTTAGATATGTTTTATGTTTCAAAATAGTAAAATTAAGTGTATATACACACTTAATAAAAAAGTAGCCTTTCTAAGATGGCTGTTTTTCAAGCCTTACAGAATATTTAACAAATATTTTATATATTATGATTGACAGGGTGTATATAAGTGTATATAATAAATATACACACTTAGAATACCGGTATATTTGAGGGGATAAAATTGAAGATTATAATAAGCAATGGTAGTAATAAGCCAATATATGAGCAAATTACTGACCAGATAAAAGATATGATACTTTCAGGTGAACTTTCGCCAGGTGATAATTTGCCAGGTATGAGATCACTTGCTAAGGATTTAAAAATCAGCGTAATAACGACGAAGAGAGCCTATAATGATTTAGAAGAATTAGGCTTTATTGAGACAGTAGTTGGGAAGGGAAGTTTTGTTGCAGGCAAAAATGTTGAAATCCTTAGGGAAGAGCAGCTGAAACTGATTGAAGATTTACTACAGAAAACTACTGAATTGGCAAAGGTATCTAAAGTTTCATTAGAGGAACTCCAAGAGATACTAGATGTAATATACAGAGGTGAATAACATGGAAAATATAATTGAAATAAAGAAGCTTAATAAATCATTTACAGGCTTTCAACTAAAAGATGTAGATTTTAATTTAAAGAGTGGGACCATAATGGGACTTATTGGAGAAAATGGCGCTGGAAAAACTACCATAATAAAGTCTATTCTTGGACTTATAAACCCAGATAGTGGAGATATAAGCATATTTGGACAAAAACTGAGTAATGATTTAAAAGAAGATATAGGTGTAGTTTTGGACGATGGATTTTTCAGTGACTATCTAGACGTTTCAAGGCTTAATAAAATTATGGGAAGCATTTATAAAAACTGGGACGATGAAGTCTATCATTACTATTTAAAGAGATTTAATTTGCCTGAAAACAAGAAAATTAAGGATTTCTCTAGAGGTATGAAGATGAAACTTGGAATAGCTTTAGCACTTTCCCATCATCCTAAACTTCTTATATTAGATGAACCTACAAGTGGATTAGATCCTATAGTAAGAGATGAACTTTTGGATATTTTCCTAGAATTTATTCAAGATGAAAATAAAGCCATATTAGTATCTAGTCATATTACTTCTGATTTGGAAAAGGTTGCAGATTATATTACATTTGTAAAAGATGGTGAGATATTGATGTCTGAAGAAAAAGATACTCTTCTTTATGAATATGGAATCTGTAGATGCTCTCTAGAGGACTTAGCAGGTATCGACAGAGAATTCGTCGTAAAGTATAAAAAAGGACAATATGGAGTGGATGTGCTCGTAAAAGACCTAAGTGAGTTCAAGGTTCAATATAAGAATTTAGTAGTTGACAAGCCGACTCTTGATGAAATTATGTTACTTCAAATAAGAGGTGAATCGAGATGAAAGGACTATTAGTTAAAGATTTTAGTTATATATTAAAAGACGTGAAAACCTACGCACTAATGCTTGTTTTTTACGTATTTATTTTTTCAATAAGCAATTCAGGGGGAGAAAATGGAGCTGGAGTACTTAGTGGAATGATAATAATGCTACTATTTATAATTTCAATGAACACTTTCTCCTATGATGACTACAATAATTGGAATAGATATGCTCTGACTATGCCCATAAGTAGAAATGATTTAGTATTTTCAAAGTATGTGTTTTCACTATTGTCATTTATTGTTGGGCTAGTATTAAGTATAGTAGTTACTATTGGAATAAACACCTATAACGGAGTAGGTGACTTTATGGAAACTATTTCAGCATCTATAGGTGTAGGCGCAGTTTATATACTATATACTTCACTTATGTTTCCTATACTATTTAAATATGGAACAGAGAAAGCACGTATGCTCATGATGGCGATGTTTTTAGTTCCTGCATTGTTAGTTTTTGTAATAGTTAAGTTTTTTCCAAGTGTTGGAAGTGGTTTTATGAGAACTCTCAGTAATTCAAATCCTATATTTGTAGTAGTGGGAATCGGATTGATTTTATTAGGAGTTTTACTTATTTCTGTGAAGCTATCGTTAAGAATAATGAAAAAGAAAGAGTTTTGATGTAAAGGAGCAGTTAATATGAATGGTATTATTATGAATAATCTAATTCATTTGAAAAAGAATAAATGGTATTTTATTACTTTATTTTTTGCATGTGTGTTTGTAGTACCAATATTAGCTCCAATAAAAAGTAGTTTTATATTTGTAATGAACATGATAGTATTCAATGGAATGATTATTATCATTAGATATAGTGAGTCATGGGATAGATATTTTCTAACTATGCCTATTAGTAGAGATGATATAACGATATCTAAATACATTTCAGGTTTTATCATGAATCTGTATGGATTGATAATGATAGCAGGGAATATATTGTTTATAAATGCATTATCTGGAAAACAATTAGAAACAAGTGATATAAAACTGATTTTCTCAACTGTAATTTATCTATTCTTGGCTCAAGGAATAACTTTTCCCTTATTTATCAAGTATGGATTTAGGAAAAATGATTCTGTGTATTTTGGGTGGGCAATATATATATTACCATTTATAGCAAGTAATCGAAGGTTGCTGGGATTTGACAAGGTTCTTAAATACATGGTGAAATTGACAAATCCCATTTCAATTATATTAATAGTAATAATGATGGTAATTTCTATAAATCTATCAAAGAAGATAATGGCTAAAAATGAGTTTTAAAAAATAGTATTTGATATGAAGCTAGTTAATATGACTAGCTTTTTTTGTGTTTTAAACATTCGTACTTTAATGAATTAAATAGATAACAAATTATTACATATTTTTGTATTATGAGTGTAAAAAGTGTGATATAATTATACTTTATTAATATAAGGAGGTAATTATGGAAAACAGTAGTTTTTTTGAAAGGAAGTTTAAGTTAAGTGAGAACAACACTAATGTGAAGACTGAATTTATGGCTGGACTTACAACCTTTATGACCATGTCTTACATATTAATCGTCAATCCTAGTATTCTTGCAGATGCAGGAATGGATCAGGGGGCTCTTTTTACTACCACTATTATTGCTGCGATTATAGCAAATTTAATAATGGCTCTCTATGCAAATCTACCTTTTGCATTTGCACCAGGCATGGGGTTGAACGCCTTCTTCACTTACACAGTAGTGTTGCAAATGGGAGAGACATGGCAGTTTGCGCTTACAGCAGTGTTTCTAGAGGGGATAGTATTTTTACTATTATCAGGATTTAAGATTAGAGAGGAATTATTTAATGCAATTCCTATGTCTCTAAAAAAAGCAGTGTCGGTAGGTATTGGATTATTCATTGCATTTATTGGACTTACTGGGGCAAATATAATAGTTCCAGGTGATGGTGTTATTTTGAGTTTAGGAAATATATTGACTCCAAATGCACTTATTTTATTTGTTTCACTATTCATTATGGGACTATTAAGTGCGAAAAAAGTAAAAGGTGCACTTTTATATGGTATAGTTGGAGGAACCGTCCTAGCTGTAATTTTAGGGATTACAAAACTACCTGGGATTGAAGGATTAGTATCTTTACCACCATCAATAAAACCAATTGCTTTTCAATTGGAATTTGATCAGATATTTACTGTAAAGATGTTTTCAGTAATGTTTACATTTCTTTTCGTAGATATATTCGATACGGTAGGGACTCTAACTGGAGTTGCAATAAAGGCTGATATGTTAGACGAAAATGGAGAATTGCCAAATGTTGGAAAAGCGTTAATGGCAGATGCTGTTGGAACTACTGCAGGAGCTCTTTTGGGAACTAGTACTGTAACAACATTTGTAGAAAGTGCCAGTGGGGTAGCAGATGGTGGAAGAACAGGGCTTACAACTTTATCTACTACATTGTTTTTCTTCATATCTCTATTCTTATTTCCGCTGTTTTCTGTAGTTCCATCTGAAGCGACTTCAGCAGCGTTGGTAATGGTAGGACTATTTATGATGAGTCCTATAAAAGATATTGACTTTGAAGATTTCACAGAAGCCGTTCCTGCATTTTTAGCTATAATAATGATGCCGTTTGCGTATTCAATAGCAGAAGGAATTGCATTTGGAATGATAAGTTTCGTAATGTTGAAATTAGCAGCTGGAAAGAAGAAAGATGTATCTGTAATAATGATGATATTAGCAGTAGTGTTCCTATTTAGAATACTGTCTCCGCTATTTATGTAATAATTAAACGCATTAGAGATTGCTCTAATGCGTTTTTTATTTGCTAAAAACTATTATAGAAGACTGTTTCTTTAATATCCTGTCTTTCATAATGTCTTGGATTTGGTTGTGAATTGCTGGCAAGATAGCCAATTGGTAATAGGGCAACAGGCTCTATATGATTTTCCAGTTTAAACAGTTCTCTTACTTTCTCTGGATTAAAGTGAGCAACCCAAGTACTTCCTAGTCCAAGTTCCGCAGTTTGTAACATCATATGTGTCGTAACGATACTCGCATCAACAATTCCTGCATCGTCTCCATCCATAGGACGCTTCCAGCTAATGGATTGGTCGTAACAGACTATGAGGATTACAGGGGCGTTGAAGTGATATCGGGTACATTCCTTAATCATATCCAGTCCCTTTTCAGACTCAATGACTAGAATCCTTTGAGGTTGGCGATTACTTGCTGTGGGAGCAATTCTACCTGCCTCTAAAATTAAATCCAGTTTTTCACTTTCAACTTTCTTTGGTTCAAATGATCGAACAGAATATCTATTTTTTGCCAATTCTAAAAACTTCATAATGCCCTCCTTATTAAAACAAAGATAAATACCTTTACTACTCGTACAGAATTAAGAGAATTATAACACAATACTCGGCTAAATTGAAATCATTCAATTATTGAGTGCCAGATTAATGGGTATATAAAAGTATAGTGGTAAATAAAGAAACAGAAAGGGTGAATCGAATATGTTAAAACGAGAATATCATTTTCCACCGGAAATACTTTTTAGTGACAGCAAAGTGAAAATTTCTCTGTATCAACCATTAATGAAAGAAAATGTAACGGTTAAACAAAATGTTACGAGATTTAAGAATTTGGTGGGGGAAATTTATGATTCATTATCAATCGAGTTCTCAAAAGGTGAGGTAGAAAAAATCCTCAAACCACTTTATGAAATCGGTGATGATTTAACCTTCTGGCATACTTCAGCAAAAGGCTTGGCAATTTTATTAAATGAAAATGAAGGTGTAGTTTATGAACTTGGTAGAGACGTTCCAGAAGTTGGAATAGTATCTGATAGCTTCCACATCAAACCTCTTCTTAGAAATTATCAGTCTGTGGATCACTATTATGTCTTAGGACTTGGAAAGAAGAACTATAAACTATTTGAGGGAAACAGATACTCCATAAGTGAAATAAATCTTGGAGAAGATGCATATACTAATATGGAAGATCTTTTAGGAACAGATGTTGGAGGAAGAGTGTTGAATGCAGGTGGATATGGAGGTAAAGGACCTTCTTTCCATGGACATAACTCAAAAAGTGAAGAAGAGAAAAAGGATATAGAGAAATTCTATAGACATATTGATAAATACATCATTGATAATTTTTCTAAGGAAGATCAAGCTCCTGTTTTCATAGTAGGTTTACCTGAAAACCAAGGAGAATTTAGGAGAATTAGCAAAAATCCATTATTAGTTAAAAATGGAATCAATAAATCATATGAAGCAATGGATGATAAAGATATCCTTGAAGAAATTTGGACTGTTCTAGAGCCTAGTTTTTTAGAAAAGACTAGAGTAGTGGTAGAAAAATTTAATACGGCTCAAGCAAATTTTAATGCTTCTTCTGATATAGCTCAAGTTGCAAAAGCAGCTGTAGAAGGACGTATTAGTCAAATAATGATAGAAGCAGATAGAATCATACCTGGAAAGATAGATACAGAAACAGGTGTTATCAGCACTGAAGAGTTGAGAAATCCTCAAGTAGATGATGTATTAGATGATTTAGCTGAAATTGTATTATCTCAAAAAGGAGAAGTTGTTATTTTAACTGCTCATAGAATGCCTGGTGATACAGGATGTGCAGCTATATTTAGATATTGATGTAAAGCATAACAGTATTTACTGTTATGCTTTTTTGTAAGAGAAAACCCCCAGTTAGACTGGGGGTTCAGTTAAGCTTTAGCGTTGAGAAACAAATAAAAAATACCTCCATGATAAAATAGTTTTAGTCTGCCAACTAAAATTAAAAATCAAGGAGGTTTTTTAAAAT
>JAAYFG010000112.1 GCA_012728335.1 Tissierellia bacterium
AACATTGACCCCTTTAAGGGGTAGCAGGTAGGAATTGCAAAAGGCAGACTAAAAAAGATGCCCTTTAGGCATAGCTAGTAAAATAGGTCCTTTGGACCGCATGAGTAAAACCCCCGGCTATGCCGGGGGATATTTATTTATTTGTCTTTATCGACTCTTACTTTTTCTGGCTCTAGTTTTTTTACTCTAGCTTTTTGTAAGATAAATACTACTACTATGATTCCTAATCCTATAGCATCTGTAATAAGACCAGGTTTTAATAGGAATAGTGCTCCAGCTGCTAGTGGAATTCTTTCATAAATCTTAGTATGTGTTATAAAGAATCCTTCAACTGCTGATGCTAGACAGACTATACCTATAAGTGCTGATACTATAACAGGCAGTGCTGAATAGAATGGTAGGAAGTTTACAACTGAACCTTCAACTGATTGAACCATTATAAGCGATGGATCTATTGCAAATAAGTAAGGAACTATAAAGGCTGCCAATGCAATTTTTACTGCTTGGAATCCAGTCTTCATGGAGTTTGCTCCTGCTATACCTGCACCTGCGTATGCCGCTAATGCTACTGGAGGAGTGATATCTGCTACTACACCAAAGTAAAGGATGAATAAATGTGCACTCATCATATTTACATCTAATTGTAGTAATGCAGGAACTGCCATTGTTGCCAATACTATGTATTTAGCTGTTGTAGGTAGTCCCATTCCAAGGATTATAGAAGCGATCATTGTGAAGAACAATGTAAGGATTAAGTTTCCACCTGCTGCAGAAACTATTATACCAGCGATTCTAAGTCCAAGACCTGTAAGAGTAACTACACAAACTATCATACCAGCACATGCACATGCACACGCTACACCAACTGCACCTTTAGCTCCAGCTTCAAATGCACCTAAGATTTCTTTGTAACTAAATGGAATATCGTCCTCTGGAACGTATACTCTCTTTTTGTTGATCATACCTGATACTACTGTAATAAGAGCTGCTCCAACTACGGCAATAACAGCTGCGATAAGTGTTCTTGTTATTTCAGCATCCATTTTAGGGATAAAGTCTTGAACTAACAATAGTATGCTTATTGCAAGAGGAATAACTTTTCCTTTATCGTAAGGATCTTGTCCTTTTATCATAGAAGCGGTTAACGCCATTATTGAACTTGCTACTATACCGTAATATGCAGAAATAGTAGGAGTAAGTCCCTTGATTAAAAGTACAACTATTATTACTAATGGAAGTAATAAATAACCTTGTTTTTTCATAATAGGTCCTACTTTAGGAAGTTCACTTCTAGGAATTCCTTTAAGACCAAGTTTAGAAGCTTCTAAATGAACCATTACCGCTACTGCAAAATAGTATAATACTGCAGGAATAAGTGCTGCAATTATTATGTTTTTGTATGCAATACCTGTGAACTCTGCCATGATAAATGCTGCTGCACCCATAACTGGTGGCATTATTTGTCCACCTGTTGATGCCGCTGCCTCTACTGCACCGGCAAAATGTGGTTCATAACCAGATTTTTTCATCAGTGGTATTGTGAATGCTCCAGTAGTTACAGTATTTGCTACTGAACTTCCCGATATAGATCCCATAAAACCACTGGCAATTACTGCTGTCATCGCCGGACCACTCTTAAGGTGACCAGTAAGTGCGTAAGCTATATCTATGAAGAATTTACCTACACCGGTCTTATCTAAGAACGATCCAAATAATATAAACATGAATACGAAAGTAGCAGATACACCTAGAGGAATACCCATTATACCTTCTGTAGTCAAGAACATTTGTGAAACGATTCTTCCAACGCTATATCCCTTATGTCCAAGAACTCCTGAGAATTTTGGTCCAAGGAAAGCATATGCTACGAATACCATTGCAACGATTGGAAGTTCAGGTCCAACTACTCTTCTAGTAACTTCAAGTGTAAGCATTATTGCAAATCCGCCTAAAATTAAGTCAATATTTGTATAGTCAGCACCTTTTAAAGAAATTGCTTTGTATTGTGTAAATACATATCCCCATACTACTATTGAAAGAATTACATAAACATAGTCAAATAAATCCATCTTGTGTTTGTATGTAGGTCTATTGCCTGAGTATAGGAGAACACTAGAAACAATTGCAAGGGCAATAGCTGCCGGTGTCATTAGTAATTGCATGTATAACGCAGAGAAGAAAACTGTGTAAACACCTAAGAAAATAACGTCCATCACTCGAATATTTTTTATATAGTCGATAGGACTTACTTTGTCTCCTTCTTTAATTATATGACTTGAACTAGGATAGAAAATAAATCCAAGTACAAAGGCGAAAATAATATGTAATGATCTCTGTCTAAAAGTAACCAATGTACCCCATCCAGCAGTAAAGGTTTGGAATATTGACATCGCAATCGCTATAATTGCTGCAATTATTGCTATGATTCCTCCGATTTCACGTAGTTTGGAAGTATCCAAGTCATATTCTTTCATCAAATCATCAACTACTGCATCATCATGCATCTCGGAAATATTTTTGATTTTATTGTCTTTATTGCTCAATTCACTAACCTCCTTATAAGATACTTAAAATAATTCGTTTCTTCAGCTATGAACTCTACACTTTCCCTAGGCTCACTAAAGCTTAAAAACTCATATGCGATTTCGTCCACTAAGATTTTGTGATTAGCTCTAACTGCTCCCGTTTTATAAACTAAAGGAGATATCTCTTCATTAATATTATAAATCCTAAAAAGTTTAGTTTCTTCATCTATTTCAAAATCGTATGGAGTTGAAGATGGTAGTCCTGCTCCATAATCTTTAAAAGTACTTTCAAGTAGAATAATTTTATTATCATTGCATTTAAATGTTTCTGTCACTTCACTTAGCATTACTGAATGTGTATAAGCAACAGTGAATAAATCTTCCTTCAATTTCCAAGTATTAAGTACTTTTTTAGTCCCATAATCCCTAGCTACTAGTAAATCAACAGGGATTAAGAAAGAAATAAGTATAATTAGGATGAGAAATACTAAAGAGATTTTAGGAAGAGTGCCTAATTTGGCACTCTTCTCAGTTTTTTTGTAATTATTTAACTCCATTTTCGTCGAAATAACGTTGTGCGCCTGGATGTACTGTAATAGGCATACCATCTAGAGCTTGTTCTAATTTAATATCTTCTCCTCTAGCATGACTTGCTATGATAGTATCGATTTGCTCATACATTTGTTTAGTCATTTCATAAGCTAAATCTTCATCCAAATCTTCATTAACTACAAGCATTGCCATAACTGCTGTAGCAACAACATCATCATCATTTCCTTTGTAAGTTCCACCAGGAATTACAACTTCTGCGTAGAATGGATATTCTGCTTTAAGTCCGTCAATTATTGAAGAATCAACAGGTATTACTTTAATATCTGCAGTTTGAGTTACTTCTGTTACTGCTGAAGTAGGTAATGCAGCTGTTACGAATGCAGCGTCAACTTGTTTATTTTTCAATTGATCTGCAGCTTCGTTGAATGATAAGAAGTCTTCAGTAATATCATCATAAGTAATTCCGTAAGCTTCTAAAATTTGTCTTGCGTTTACTTCAGTACCTGAACCAGGAGCACCTACAGCAACTTTTTTGCCTTTTAGGTCTTCAACACTGTTGATTCCTGAGTCAGCACCAGCAATGATTTGTACAACTTCTGGATAAAGAACTGCTAGTCCTCTAATGTTTTCAACTACTGGTTTACCATCAAAAGATTCAATACCTTCCCAAGCATAGTAAGTAACGTCATTTTGTATAAAAGCAACATCTGCTTCTTTTTCAGCAATAAGTCCAATGTTTTCAATAGAAGCTCCAGTAGATTGAACGTTTGCAGTGATTCCATCTATAGTATTATAGATATTTGCAAGTGCTCCACCTAATGGGTAATATGCTCCTGCTACTCCACCAGTTGCGATAGTCAAGAATTGAGAATCGCCGCCAGTTGTTTCTTCACCAGTTGTTTCTTCGCCAGCAGGTGCTTCAGTTGTTGGCTCTTCTTTTTTACATCCAACTAGAGCAACTGATAGTACCAAAATGATTGCTAGCAATAAAGATAACGTTTTCTTATTCATTAAATAACCCCCTTGTTTTTGACTGCTACCTATGTATGCTTACCTCTATTATAATGCAAACGATTCCAAAGGTAAACTAATTTTTACCTTTATATTAATATTAAATCATATTATCTGCATTACAATGTGTATTTATCTATTTACCCAATATATTCAATACTAATTATTTTGAACCAAGTTTTGTAAAAAAGTGGTAAATATTTATCTATTAATAATAGTATAATCATGAGCATTACATATATAGACTAGTATTAAAAAAAGTGAACTAAATAGTAGTTCACTTTTAAATCATTCGTCCATAGATGTTATTAACCCCATCAATCCATAATTTTTCTTATCTCTTCTATAAGAATGCATATATGGAGTTGAATAAGTAGAAAGAGGTATGTCAATAATATTCTCATCTTTGACACCGCATTGTCTTAGTATACGCTTGTTTGTCTCCAGTAAGTCGATCTTGTATTTTTTACCATCCCATTTCATTATTTCACTATGGAATGGAAAAGTTTCTCTAAATTGAATTGCAACGTCTTCATCCACCTCGAAATCATCATATCCAATGGTTGGACCGACTACAGCTATTATGTCCTCAGGATTTGTATTAAATTCATTCTGAAGCATTTTGACGCCATTTTCACCTATTTTTTTGAGGGTTCCTTTCCATCCAGAATGAAGATTTCCGTGAACTTTTTTAATAGGATCAAAAAGCAAGATAGGAGTACAGTCAGCAAACTTCGAGTAGATTACAAGCTCGGGATTGGAAGTAATAAGTCCATCTGTATCAAAGAATATCCTAGCATACTTATAGATTTCGCCTTCATTGGCTTCGTTTATAATTTGTATTCTATTACTATGAACTTGATATGAAGTAAAAAGAGTTTTATGAGAAATTCCCATAATATCAAGGCAGTAATCAATGCTATCCCTTACTGTCTTAGGGTTTTTAGCTAAATTAAAGCTAAGATTCATAGGTTTTAGAGTGTATAAATTCTTTAAGCCCATATTGTTTAGTTTAGGAATAGTGATGAATTTGTAGTTTTCGATTTCTAGTATTTTGTAGTCCATAATATCACCTCAAATCAAGACTATCTATTAATAATATCACATAAATGTAATATTATACACATTTTTAATGGGTATTCTTTATATAAGAGAACATTTTGTAGAGGAGGGTTCAATATGAAAAAAAGAAGAATATTGTATTTGGCATTAGTAATGATGTTGGGAATTTCTGTCAGTGTCTTTGCAGCTGGAAAGCTAGAAACCATTAACTCTGAACAGAAAGTAGTACTAAATGATGAAACGGTAAACGTTGCAGGTTATATGATTGAAGAGAGCAATTACTATAAAATTAGGGACATTGCAGCAGTTTTAAACAATACTAAAGCAAAGTTCAATGTATCATACAATCCGGAGAAAAAAACTGTTGAAATTGTTACAGGAGAGAACTACATGATAGAAAATGCTGACTTAAATAGTTCTAAAGTGGAGGCAAAATCTGTCATGAAAGGCAATCAAAAAGTATTTATAAATGGGAAGGAAGCAAATCTACAGTCATATTTAATAAATGGAAACAACTATTTTAAACTGAGAGACTTAGGAAAAGCTCTGGCTTTTGAAGTTGACTTCGACAATACTACAAAAACAGTGTTAATGAAATCGGACTTCATCAGCAAAACAGTTAAACACAATGATTATGTTGAAATAAGTGGATATAATATTGCGATAAACAAGGCATATAATATATTTACTACTGCTCATCCAAATGCTAAAGTGACTGAGATTAGCTTTGAAAAAGATGATGGAGTATATGTATACGAAATAGAAGGAATAGAAGGAAAAACTAAGTATGAGATGAAGATAGACAAGAACACAGGCGAAATCATAAAGGATCGTAAAGACGGAATAGCTAAACAAGGAGATACTAAAAAGACATTTGACTTATCAGAAGTTAAATCAGTTGAATACCTATTAAATCAAGGACTTAAAAACGCAGGTAAAGATGATAAAGTTAAAGAGTGGAAACTATCCATAGACGATGGAAAACTTGTATTTGATATTGAGCTTTTTAGTGGATTAGAAATTGAAGTAAATGGGCTTAGTGGAGAAATAATGGATATTGACGACTAGTTGGAGGCAAATATGATATTTGAGACAGAAAGACTTTATGTGAGAGAAATGGTACAAAGTGACCTCCAAGATTTAAAAGAAATGCTTCAAGATCCAGAAGTAATGTATGCTTATGAGCATATTTTTGATGATGAGCGCACTCAAAAGTGGTTAGACAGACAGAGACAAAGATATGTAGATGAAGGATTAGGGCTATGGGCTGTCATCCTAAAAGAAACAGGTGAGATGATTGGGCAGTCTGGAGTGAGTATGCAAAAATGGGGAGATATTAGAGTACAAGAGATAGGTTATCTCTTCAAAAAAGAACATTGGCATAAAGGTTATGCAACTGAAATAGCAAAAGGTTGTAAGAAATATGGTTTCGAAGTCTTAAATTACGATATTGTGTATTCCATTATAAAGTATAATAATTATGCATCTCAAAACGTAGCTATGAGGAATGGAATGAAGAAATTAGACGAATTTGTAAAGTATTATAATAATACAGATATGCTTCACTATGTATATGGAATTACAAGAGAAGAATATGAAAAAGAGAGTGGAAATTAAATTCACTCTCTTTAAATTTATATTAAGGTAAAATTTCATTAGAATCTTTAAGTTTGTATTTCAAGGCACCAGAAGAGCATTTGTTTATAATAGAATGAGTTCTGATTTTCTACCCGGTATTATTTTTATCCAAGGTATACGACCTACTTCAAAGATATCGCCATCTCCATGAACACACTCTCCAAGGTGCTGGCAGATGTCTTTATTATAATAAACATCAATATCTGTTCCCGAGTACTTTTTATAACCACTTTCTAACAATTCTTTTTCTGTCATTTATATAACCTCCTCTAATGGAATTATTATACTATAATTGCAACTAAATTAAAAATGATGCCCATGGTCCGTTTAGTTCACTTGATTTATTATTCCAATAAACAAGTTTATCAATATAGAATTGGATTTTCAAAATAACTTCTTCTTCATAGTTTTTCATATTATTTTCTAGTACTATAGACGTTAATTCGTACATTGGTAACCCTAATCCATGTGTAGGAGTGTGTACTGTGGAACAAGCTTGTGCAATTCCATGGCAGATTGCAATATATATTTCATTATCGATTTCTTTGGCTATAGAATGGGTTTCTAATATGTGTTTTTTGCAAGAGGCATTTTAATTTCTCCTCTAGCCCATTCGTAAGCTTTGGTAATAGAAACTCTTGGGCGGTTATCATTTGGGTATTCATTTTTAAACTTATTTAATGGTATTTGGGCACAATCAAGAGCCCACAAAGTGATAGTCAATCTACTGGAATTATCGATTAATACTGAAAGCTCCTGTAGTGATGAACTGTTGTGGTCAAATAGAATTTTATTTTTTCTATTAATCTTATTTTCAACATCTTTAAACATTATTTATCTCATTTCAACTTTGATTTATCATAATTATACGGGATACTAGTTCCAACTAAAGCATCTTCAATCTTTTCAATAATCAACCAATCATCCATATTACCTTGATGTTCGAAATCAAGAGGTTCAATTTCTTCAAGATTATGAAACTCAACTAAGCATAGGCATTTTTTGTGCCAACGCTTCTTTTGAGATGGGGAAAGAGCCAGTTTATTCTGATTTGACTCTAGTATGTCTGAAATTTCTTCTTCCTTTAATTTCGCATAGTTTTGCACTTCTTTAACTATAGATTTAGCAGTAATCTTTTTACTTCCTTTTTCCATAAAATACAAAATATCTTCCTTAAAAACTCTGCTATGAGGTATTTTTCTCCCCGCAGCACCTCTAATTAACATAGTTTTTTTGCCAGAAAGTATTTTATCTAACACTTTTTCTTTATTATCGCAATAAACTAGATGAACCATATAATCACCCCTCATAAGGTTATTATATAGAATTTATATTTATCTGTATATATACTTGGGTATAATTTTAATGAATTAAGAGGTGAAATTATGGATAAACTAAACTATTTGATAAAAGAATTACTTAGCGAAAGAAAAGAATATGAAAATATTAGTATTCCCAAAGATGCAAATGCTAAGAAACGACTATATAGAGGACTAGTAAATGAAAGACTCCCTGGTGCTATAAGTGATGAATATATAATTATACAGGACGAATACCTCCAAGAAGAACTATCAGAAAAACCATTAGTAGAAGCTAATAATATACCTACAGTAAATGAACAGTTCATAGAAAACAGTATTAAAAATGGTGACAGAATATGTCTTTGGCAAGGTGATATCGTTACTCTTAAGATAGATGCAATAGTAAATGCCGCAAATAATAGACTATTGGGATGCATGTTGGCAAACCATATGTGCATCGATAATGTAATTCATACTGCAGCTGGATTGCAATTGAGAGAAGAATGCAATGAAATAATAGAGAGACAGGGACATTTTGAGAAAACTGGAAGTGCTAAAATAACCAAAGGTTATAATTTACCGTGTAAATATGTGGTGCATACAGTTGGACCTATAATAAATGATGAAGTTAGTAAAACAGACGCAGAATTACTGAAATCATGTTATTTAAGCTCTTTGAAACTCGCTGAAGAGAATGAAGCAAAATCAATAGCGTTTTGTTCAATTTCAACAGGGGAGTTTATGTTTCCGAATCGATTAGCAGCAGAAATAGCACTGAAAACTATAGATGAATATTTAAATGACTCAAATATTGAAAAAGTTGTTATTGACGTATTCAAAGATATAGACTTTGAGATTTATAAAGAGTTGATCCAAAAAAGATAATGCATATGCATTATCTTTTTTAAATTAAGTGGTCGAAAGGCATAGTAATTATGCTTGCGATTTTAAAAATCAAGTTTTTTAATATAGGTATTTGCTCTTCAGATACTGTTTTAGAAGCTTCGTATTCATATTTACCAACGGCCTTTAAACTGCTATTTCTAAAAACTTCTAAAACTTCATTCATATGAATATTAAATTCAGCTCCATTTACTATTACCATGTTTTCAGAACTCAAAAAAGCAGAACGAGAATCAGCATTGCAAGAGCCGAGCATTGAAATATCATCATCAATAATCAGTGCTTTAGCATGTATAGAACCAGGTCCTTGATATTCATATATATTGCTATAGTCCAATTGTGCATTTTTCTTATTCAAATAGTTAGAAAATGCAGGTATATTTGGAGATGCAGCAACTGAATTAGTTTGTACTTCATAATTTATGCTTTGTAAATGTTCAATATCCATAAAGCTTTTCATCTCTTTAGTAATAGCTGGGTAAGGAGTTTGTAGTATTGCTATATTGTCAGAAAAATTCATAAACGAAGTCATAGTGTTCCAACAACTAGGAGTTTTAACGATATTATCAGTAGGATTTGTAACTAAGGAAACTCTATTTGTTGGATAAAAATTCAGTGATTCTATTATATTAGGATTTAAACTTGAGCCATAAACATTCCAAGCGCTTATATATTTAGAGTAAAGCTCATCTTTTGAACTTGATTTTTGCTCAGGAGATATTTTATCAATATCTACAGTTAATCGAGAATAAGAACTGTTCCAAAGTTCATCAAAATGAGAATTCGCTTGAGAAATTACTGAGTCTGTTATATTTTCTACATTTGTTAGATGAGTTAATATATCTAAATCATAGGTAAGCATTCTGTGTTGGTCATTTAATATGAACCTGTCAGAAACATTTCTACCTGAAGACATAAAGTATTCATTGTCTACAATCATAATTTTTTCATGAAGGACATTGTTTAAATGCCAAGGAGTAAGCAAATTATGATTTCCATACAATTTGAGATCAATATTTTCATTTGAGACTAAAGCAACTGTACGATATCTATCGTTATTGGTCCATTTAGTTGAGGCGCCATTTACAATTATTCTAATTTTTACTCCACGTTCAGCAGCTTCTAGAAGTTTTCCTAAGAATATATCTCCACTAGTATCATTATCAATGATGTAATAGGCTAAATCTATGGATGATTTAGCATTTTCAATCAATTCTACCCTCGCTGATAAACCGTCAGTAGTTCCAGCGATTACAGTGGCTTCATCAGGTCCAAGTGCATCAGAATAATAATTTTCTAGGTTCAAGTTTTTATCTGAAGCAGCAACTATTTTATTTATCTCTATTTTAGGATATACGACAGTGGATGCTATGAAAAAAATTAAATAGAGAAGGGCGATAAATGATATTTTCCGTATAATTTTCTTGATCATGCTATCACATCTTTCTATTAATATTAATAATTATAGTATAATACTTGATTGTGATAGATAAATGGAAAAATTTAAGAATGTTTCAGATTATATATGGTATACTTTTATTCATTAACACATACCCTTTTTAAAAAGCTATAAATTTTTGTGCTTGTATAATATAAAATAGTTTACATTGACATACTAAGTGTTTATCTGATAAAATTGTTTAGCTAACTAATGTGCTAGTAATAATGTATTTCTAGAGAGGAATATATTATAAAATTGGTTTAAGTGAATTTGGAGGATTTAAGATATGGATGCATTCAAAGAAAAAAATAAGATTTCTACAATAAAACAACAAGTATATGATATCATAAAAGAAAATATATTAAATGGAACTTTTGAGCAAGGAGAATGGCTACAAGAAAAAAAATTAGCTGAAATGTTAGATGTTAGTAGATCCCCTGTAAGAGAAGCCTTAAAAGAACTTGTTGGAGAGGGATTATTAGAAAACATTCCTAATAAAGGCGTATTTGTTAGAAAATATAGCAAAAAAGATATTGACAATATTTTTGAATTAAGGGAAATATTAGAGAAATATGCAATAAAGAAAATAATTGAAGAATCTTCAGATATTGAGATAGGAGTGTTAATTAATATCTTCAATGAAATGGAAGATAGTTATAATAAAGGAGATTTATTAGATTATTATAAGATAGATACAATTTTTCATGCTACTTTATACTACATGTGTGAAAATGAAATATTAGATCACATGGTCAGTGGAATATTACCTATTATTCAACCTACTAAAATTGGATATAAACAAGGCATGGCTAGATTCGGAAAATCGTTAGAAGAGCACAGAGGAATTGTTGATGGAATAAAAGAAAGAAATTTTGAAAAAGCCTTAAAATATCAAAAAATCCATTTAGATTTAGCAAAAGAAGAGACTATAAAAAACCTTGAAATAAAAGATTAAACATAAAAATTTTAATATATAAAACTGTCAGTAAAGTTTGTTTATTGACAGTTTTTTAATTTATTAAAATAAAGTAAAAAAGTGTTGACAAAAAGATGAAAACGTTTTATAGTATAAGTACAAGGTATGATGTATACAATATACAATATTCAACATACTTTTTTGTTACTAGTCTGTTTAGTCATAGTAGTAACTGATTGTAAAACTAAAATAATAAAGGAGGCGTTGTAGTTGGAAGTATTAATTAATGATAAGAACGAAGAGAAATTGATAGTAGATATTCTTCAAAAAGTTGGTGTGGATAAGTCCGACGCACAAAAAGTGGCTGATGTTTTAGTAGCAGCTGATTTAAGAGGTATTAAATCACACGGTATTGCAAGATTACCTATATATGTGGAACGTTTGCAAGCTGGACTTATAAATAAAAATCCAGATATAAAAGCAGTAAAAGAGAATAAAGGGGTTGCTTTAATAGATGGAGATAATGGGTTAGGACAAGTTGCTTCAAGTATTGCAATGGAAAAGTGTATTGAATTGGCAAAAGAATACGGGATATCTGTAGTTGGTTTAAAAAACTCGAATCACTTTGGAATTGCCGCATATTATTCCATGATGGCTGCTGAAAATGATTTAATTGGTTTTGTAGCAACAAATACTTCTCCATTAATGGCTCCATTTGGCGGTAGAGAAGCAATGCTAGGAACAAATCCATTTACTGTAGCTGTACCTGCTAATGATGAAGCAGATATAGTTTTAGATATGGCAACGAGTCTAGTTCCTAGAGGTAAAGTAGAAGTATTTGAACGTGAAGGAAAAGAAGCTCCTATAGGATGGGGAATAAATAAAGAAGGCTTAAACACAACAGATCCAAAAGAAATATTAGAAGGTACACTTCTTCCAGTTGGTGGTCCAAAAGGATACGGGATGGCTATAATAGTAGATATATTATCTGGGCTAATGACAGGATCTACTTATCTAAATGATGTCGGTTCTTTATTTGGCGATCGTGATAAAAACCAAAACCTAGGTATGATTATGGTAGCTATAGATATTTCTAATTTCATGGAAATAGATGAGTTCAAAAATGACATTGATGAGTATATTAATAGAGTTAGAAGTTCAGAAAAAGCATCAGGCAATAATAGAATATTTTTACCTGGCGAAATAGAATATAATAATACGTTAAAGAATATTGAAAATGGGATAACCTATGAGGAAAATCTTTATGGAGAAATTTCCGATTTAGCAAATTCTTTTGAATTAAATATTAATGACTATATTATTGACCGATTGCCATAATAACAATAAGAAAAGAGGGATAATATGAATTTTAACTTATGGAGTCTTTTGACTGACTGTGCATTATTAGGTGGATTAATGCTACTAGGACAACTATTAAGAGCTAAGATAAAATTGTTTCAAAAACTTTTAATGCCAGCTTCATTGATTGGCGGATTCATTGGTTTAGCGTTAGGGCCAAGTGGATTTAATATTTTGCCATTCTCTAGCCAATTGGGTTCATATGCTGGTGTACTTATAGCTATTGTTTTTGCTTGTACCCCAATTGGAGATAGTCCAATGAAAAAAGAAGATATAAAAGGAGTTGGAGGATTTTTCTATCAAAATACTGGTATATTAATACTTCAATATGCATTAGGCATGGCACTAGCATTGGGTGTTTTAAATAAGATTTGGGATTTACATGATGGTTTTGGTTTAGCGCTTGCAACAGGTTTCTATGGTGGCCATGGAACTGCTGTAGCAGTTGGAGAAATGTTTATGGATTATGGATATCCAGAGTTTTTAGATATTGGAAACGTTTCAGCGACAGTTGGTCTAGTTGGTGGTATTGTATTTGGAATGATTTTAATAAATTGGGGAACTCGTAAAGGTTATACTAATTATGTAAGTACACCAGATGAATTACCTGATGAAATAAAAACTGGGCTTATTCCTCCTGAAAAACAAAAATCAGGTGGAAAGATAACAATATCTAATATGTCATTAGACCCATTGGTATTTCATTTATCAATAGTCTTATTAGCTGCATATCTAGGTAGATGGGCTTCCGTATTTATCCAAGGATATATCAGTTGGTTATCAATTCCAGTATTTGTTTTAGCATTGGCTTTTGGTTTCGTAGTACAGTTTGTATTGAGGAAAACGAATTCTGCTCAATATGTTGATAGACATACAATCCAGAGAATTAGTGGGTCTGCAACGGATTTATTAACTGTTTCTGCTATTTCAGCACTAAAATTAGATGTAGTTGCTGCTAATATGGGACCACTATTAATAACATTTGTTGTAGGAATCATTCTAAATATATTATGGTTTGTTTGGGTTAGTAAGTACTCATCAAGTAAAGACTGGTTTGAAAGAGGTATTATGAACTACGGACGTTCAAATGGAGTTATAGCAACAGGAGTATTATTAAATAGAGTTGTTGACCCTGATCAGAAATCAAGAGGTTTAGAAGACACTGGAATTACGGATTTACTAAATAGACCAGTTGCAATCGCTTTGCAAGTTCTTCCTCCATTGTTAATAAGTTTTGGACGAAATTGGGCTTGGTATACGACAGGAATGATGTGGGCAAGCTTTATTATATTAACAGCAATAGCTTTAGCGAAAAAATGGTGGACACCAGGTAAAATGCAAGGTGGACAAAAACACTAATTTATAAAAAGTATGTATAGTATGTTATGTTAGATTTAATTATAGGAGGAGTTAGAGATGAGTAATAATCCATTAGTAAGTGCACAATTACAAATTAAGACAGCATGTACAGCATTAGGCTTAGAAGATAATGTATATCAAATACTAAAGGAAAATGAGAGAACGATTGAAATATCAATTCCAGTAAAGATGGATGATGGAAGTATCCAAGTATTTAAAGGATATAGATCAGTTCATAACTCAGCAATAGGACCGGGAAAAGGTGGTTTAAGATTCCATCCAGCAGTACATATTGATGAAGTAAAAGCTTTAGCAATATGGATGACATTTAAAGGATGCGTAACAGGAATTCCATATGGGGGAGCAAAAGGCGGAGTAGCAGTAGATCCTAATACATTATCTCAAAATGAGTTAGAGCAATTAGCAAGAGGATATATTAGAGGCGTTCATAAATATTTAGGTGAAAAAGTAGATATACCAGCACCAGATGTTGGAACAAGCCCACAAGTTATGGCTTGGATGGTAGATGAATACATTAAACTTACAGGAAAGCATGAAATAGGAGTAATTACAGGTAAACCAGTAACTTGGGGTGGATCAGAAGGAAGAAATGAAGCAACAGGATTTGGTGTAGCAGTAATAGTAAGAGAGTTTGCAAGAAAATATGGACTTGAATTAGAGGGCGCAAAAGTAGCAATTCAAGGATTTGGAAATGTTGGAAGCTACACGGTTAAAAACATTCAAGCACATGGTGGAATAGTAGTAGCTATGGGTGAGTGGGATAGTAAGAACGGCACATATGCAATCTATAAAGAAGATGGTTTAGATTTCGAAGAAATGATGGAATATAGATCAGCAAATGGAACATTATATGGATTTCCAGGAGCGGTGTCAACACCACTTGAAAACTTCTGGGAGTATGATGTAGATATACTAATACCAGCAGCACTAGAAAATGCTATCACAGAGAAAGAAGCAGAAGTAATAAAAGCAAAGATAATATGTGAAGCAGCAAATGGACCAGTGACACCAGAAGCAGATATAGTATTAAAGAGAAGAGGAATATCAGTATCACCAGATATATTAACTAACTCAGGTGGAGTGACCGTGTCATACTTTGAGTGGGTACAAAACTTGTATGGATATTACTGGGGAGAAGAAGAAGTAGTAGAAAAGCAAGAAGTAGAGATGGTAAAAGCATTTAATAATATATGGGCAATAAGAGAAGAACATGATGTAACGATGAGAGAAGCATCATATATGTTTTCGGTTAAGAAAGTTGCTGATGTTATGAAGTTAAGAGGTTGGTATTAATTAAGTAAAAATATAGATATTCACTTATGAATACTTTATTTTGTCAATAAAAATTTGGCTACACTAAAGGACCTGTTCGTTAGAGCAGGTTTTTTAGTGTTAGTTTCTGCATAATTATTGAAGAACATATATTTAGGGTAAATATAATGCATTAAGGCTAAGGGAGGGAAATGATATGAAAGTAATAGATGTAAAGGATTTAGTGAAATACTATGGCAAGAATAAAGCACTTGATAGCATAAGTTTAAATGTGAATCAAGGAGACTTTTATGGTTTCGTTGGTCCTAACGGCGCTGGGAAGTCTACTCTTATCAAAGTTTTACTAAATTTCATATTTAAAAAATCAGGACAGGCAGATGTTTTTGGTATGGATTCACAAAAAAATAGCGTAGATATAAAGCGAATCACTTCTTATGTACCTAGTGATGTTAGATATTATCCTAATTATAATTGTTACGATTTATGTAAATTGACATTGGAATTAAATGGGTTAAAAGATGACGGATACTTAGAACATATCATAAAAGAGCTAAATATTGACCCTAAGAAAAAATTTAGCGAACTATCCCTTGGAAACAGAAAA
>JAAYFG010000113.1 GCA_012728335.1 Tissierellia bacterium
GTGTTAACCCTAAGGTTATCGAAACTCCAAGTATATCAGCGGTAGCGCAAGACGGTATCGAAGTTATCGCAAAGGCGAGGGTAACCGTTAGGGCTAATATCGACAGATTAGTCGGTGGTGCAGGGGAAGAAACCATTATTGCCAGAGTTGGTGAAGGTATTGTAACTACAGTAGGTAGTTCAGGATCATATAAAAATGTATTAGAAAACCCTGATTCCATTTCTAAAGTAGTATTAGACAAGGGACTAGATTCAGGAACTGCATTTGAAATACTATCCATTGATATTGCGGACGTGGACGTAGCTAGAAATATAGGTGCTAAATTACAAACAGACCAAGCAGAAGCTGATAAGAGAATTGCAGAAGCGAAAGCATCTGAAAGAAGGGCTATGGCTCTTGCTCACGAACAAGAAATGCGTGCTGAAGTACAACGAATGAAAGCTAAAGTAGTTGAAGCAGAAGCTCAAGTACCATTAGCAATGGCAGAAGCACTTCGTGAAGGAAATATTGGCGCATTAGATTACTATAATTTAAAAAATGTATTAGCAGATACAAATATGAGAAATTCGATAGCTCAAGTTGAAAATGAAGACAAATAGGTTGTGATTAGATGGAAGTTATATTAATAGTCTTACTTGCGGTGGCATCGCTATTTGCTGATTCTAAGAAGAAAGACACTAGAAGCAGAAGAAAGACGAAATCTGATAGTTATGACATATATAAAGATATGAATAAGAACTTGGGGAGTAAAAATCTGATTAAAGATAAGAACTCTAAGTCTTCAAATTTAGATGCAGACATTGATGACTTTGTTAATATGTTTAGAAGTAGTTTTGGAATAAAGACTTCAAATCCAGAAGTAAAAATAGAAGAGATGAAATCCAAAACGATAGATATAAACGACCCTATATATCACTCAAGTGAATCAACTGTTAGAGGTAGAGATTATCAACAAGAAGAATTAACTGCAAAAGATGAAGTTTTCAAGACAAAAGAAGCTCTAATAAGAGAAATAGAAGAAATTAAAAGAAACAAAAGCGATAAATCTAGAATGGAGTGGGACGAGCAGCCTTCTAAGAAACAGATGGATCTCAAGTTACTTGAGATAGAAAAACTTGACCACGCAGACGAACCAGAAAGACTGGAGCGCCTATCTCAATTATTTGCTATTGATGATGGTAAACATATTACTGTTAAAGAATTGAGAAAAGCCATAGTGATGTCTGAAGTTTTAGATAAGCCAATCAGCATGAGAAAAAATAGATAACAAACCTTAGAAACACATCAATTTTACGATTGGTGTGTTTCTCTACATATAGATTATATCTAATAGATGTGATATTATTATTATGCGAGATTGGGGGTAAATAATTGGAAAATGAAAAAAATATATATGCTATTGAAATTAGAAACCAAGAGGTTTTAATGGAAATAGTAGGTAGACTAGATGAAAATTTAAAAATTATGGAGAAGTCATTTGGTGTTAGTCTTAGAGTGAATGGTTTGAATTTAGAGATAGAATCAAATGATGAACAGAAGATTAGGCAAATTAAAGAGCTAATTGATGGAATCGATTATATAATCAAAAAACAAAATCGAATAGACAAAAGCGATATTTACTATTTGATTAAAATAATTAAAGAGAATAAGGCTGAATCTATTAGACATTTTATTGACCAAGTTATAGTTTATACTGCAACTGGGAAAATGGTAAGGACTAAAACATTGGGTCAAAAAAGATATGTTGAAGCCATAGAAAATAATGATATAGTATTTGGGATTGGACCTGCGGGAACAGGTAAGACCTATTTGGCGATGGCAATGGCAGTTAGAGCATTTAAGAATAAGGAAGTAAACAGAATAATTCTTACTAGACCTGCTGTTGAAGCTGGTGAA
Organism: Tissierellia bacterium; assembly: GCA_012728335.1. Lineage (GTDB taxonomy): Bacteria > Bacillota > Clostridia > Tissierellales > Peptoniphilaceae > JAAYFG01. Next base: position 1,897 of record JAAYFG010000113.1, read on the forward strand.
AATCTAGGGTTTTTACCAGGAGATCTGCAAATGAAAGTGGATCCATATCTAAGACCACTTTATGATGCACTTTTTGAAATATTTGGCTTTGATACATATACCAGATTATTAGAAAAAGGTGTAATAGAAGTAGCGCCTTTGGCTTATATGAGAGGGCGTACATTGGACTCCTCTTATGTTATTCTAGATGAGGCACAGAATACTACTAATGAACAGATGAAAATGTTTCTGACTAGATTAGGGTATGGTTCTAAGGCAATTATTACTGGGGATATCACTCAGATTGACTTAGGCAAAGGAAAAGAATCTGGGCTTAAGCAAGTAGTTGAGATATTAAAGGACGTAGATGGAATAGGAATAGTTGAACTATCTAGAAACGATATAGTTAGACACCCATTGGTTCAAAGTATTATAGAATCTTATGAAAAATACGAAAATAGGTGATAGTCAATGAGAACTGGGAACCGAAAAAAGCTTAATATATTGATTTTCATAGTGTATTTAATTGTGTTATCAGGATTGCTACTATTCAATAATGAAAGACTTAAAAAAGATATAGTTATTGGCAAGGCAGCTCCTTTTGATATATATTCGAAAAATACCTTTGAAGATGTTGAAGCTACAGAAGAGAATAAAAAATTAGCCGAGAGAAACGCTAAGATTGTGTATAAAATTCTTCCTACTGTTTCAGTAGATGCTAAGAACAATGTAGATGCTTTCTTCTCTGAAATACATTCAATGAGATTTAAGAGAAGTTTAACTGACGAAGAAAAAATAGAAGAAGTTAATTCCAAGATAGAAGTAGAGCTTGAAGATGAAGATATATTGTACTTACTTGGGCTTGATTATCAAGCTATAAATAAAATTAATTCGACGATTAATGATTTGATGACTGGAATTTATAGTAGAGGCGTATCAAATATTAACCACAAAGATGAAATCGATAATTTGATAGCGTCTTTTAAAGAATTAAATGGAGATGAGAAAACATCTGAAGTTGCTGAAAAAATCATAAATAAGTACTTTGTGGTAAATGAAGTCATGGACGAAGAGGCAACTGAGAAATCTGCAAAAGCAGCTGTAAATGGAATACCTGCTGTAATGATAAACGAAGGGGATTTATTGAAATCAGAAGGTGAAATAATAGAAGAAGATGATGCTATTTTACTTTCTAAAGCTGGAATATTGACTAAAGAAAAAGGACCAAATAAAATAGCGTCAATATTTAAAGTTATTACACTGATGTTGATTCCTTCAGTTTTTTGGATAATATACATATATATTTACAATAGAAATGTATATCTATCTAACAAAATGACACTACTATTCATATTAGATATGCTAATAATAATTGCATCGGTAATGTTAAGTGGGATATCACCGCTTCTAATGCCTGTAGTTGCAGCATCTATTATAGTTGGAATGTTGATGAATCATAATTTAGCAATCATAAATAATGTATATTTAATCATGATAATTGGCATTATCTCGAAATTGGACTCGAATTCCATACTATATTTATTGATTTCAAGTAATTTGACAACACTATTTATAAACAGTTATTCACATAAGATAAATATTTTAATCACTGCATTATTTTCAGCACTTTTTGGTGGAATAATGATACTCTCACTAAGTGCAGAGGCGTTGGAGTTTAATAGTGTAATAAAAATAATTGGGTTTGTATTATTCAATGGTATAGGTTCATGTATTTTAGCACTAGGTTCAATTCCGTTTTGGGAAAATATGTTTTCCATTCTTACTCCGACTAAGCTATACGAGTTAGCTGATATGAGCAATCCATTGTTGAATCAGCTATCTACAGATGCTCCTGGAACTTATCAGCATAGTATTATGGTTGGAAATTTATCGGAGAATGCTGCTAAAAAAATTGGTGCTAATTCAATGCTTGCAAAAGTAGGAGCTTACTATCATGATGTGGGTAAATTAGAAAACCCACTGTACTTTAGTGAGAACCAGTTTAATATAGAAAATCCTCATAATAAATTGTCACCTGAAATGAGTGCAAAAGTCATTATAGACCATGTAAGTGATGGTGTAAAGATGGCCAAGAAACACAGATTACCTGTTGAAATTATAGACTTTATAGAGGAACATCATGGAACTACAAAAGTAGGATATTTCCTATTCAAAGCAAAGGAAACAGACCCAGAAGTTGATGAAAATCTATTTAAGTATAAGGGCAGAAAACCTCAATCTAAAGAGACTGCAATAGTCATGATTGCAGATTCCTGTGAGGCGGCGACTAGGAGTATAAAACAACCTACAAACGAAGCCATTGAAAATATGGTTGATAATATAATTAAAGGTAAAGATGGTGAAAAACAGTTTAACGAGTGTAATCTTACTTTTAAAGAATTAGATGAGATTAGAGATGAAATAGTGAAGACTTTAAAATCTATTTATCATGGTAGGATAGAGTATCCTAAAAAAGAGGTGAAAGAATGATAGAACTTTCATTGGATAATAGGCAAGAAGAACTTGAAATTACTTCTGAGATGGAAGAAATAATAATGGAAAGTATCGAAGCCTCAATATTTGTTGAAGGGTTAAATGGTGACTATGAAGTGAGTCTATCATTTGTATCGCCAGAAGAAATTCGTGAATTGAATAGCTATTATAGAGGAGTAGACGAAGTTACAGACGTACTATCATTTCCAATGGATGATGAGTTTTCATTTGGAATTGAAATGCTTGGAGATGTTGTAATCAATACAGACAGAGTGATTTCGCAAGCGAATGAACTTGGTCATAGTTTTGAAAGAGAACTGTCCTATTTAACAGTTCACAGCATCTTTCATCTCTTAGGGTATGACCATATTGAAGAAGTTGATAAAGAGGAAATGAGAGCTAAAGAAAAAGCGACTATGAAATATTTAGGTGTTTTCAAAAATGAAGAAAAATGATAATAAGAAGAGAATTAAGCTAATAGATTCTTTTAATTATGCTGTCAATGGGATAATAACTGCAGTTGGTACTGAACGAAATATGAAAATTCATTATGCGACTGCTATTATAGTCTTAACTCTGAGTCTGTTTTTTGACCTATCAAGAGTTGAGTTTATGATACTGTTATTAACCATATCATTGGTAATCGTCAGCGAATTGATAAATACTGCAATAGAGAAGACGATAGATATGATTACAGAAGAGTATCATCCTATTGCTAAAATAGTAAAGGATATTTCTGCCGGTGCAGTTCTTATTGCTGCTGTGAACTCAGTAATAGTAGGATATTTGCTATTCTTTGAAAAATTGGATAGTTTAGGAAATATATTGTTACTGAAGATAAGAAACTCATCTACGCATATGACAATTATTGCTATAATGCTTGTGCTAATATTTACTATTGGATTTAAAATGCTTTTTTATAAAAAAAGAGGGGGAACTCATTTTCAAGGTGGGGCAGTAAGTGGACACTCTGCACTTGGGTTTTGCATAGCTACAATAATAGCTACTATGACGACCAATACGATGGCAACGGCACTTTCTTATATATTAGCACTATTGATTGCTGAAAGTAGAGTAGAGGGCGGAATACACACCACAGGTGAAGTCGTAGCAGGTGGTGTATTGGGACTATTAGTTGGAATTTTAATTTTCCAAATTATATCTTAAAGAGGTGAGAGAGTGGATAATAGAGAACTTATTAAAATGGCATTAGAAAATAAGAAAAATGCATATGTACCATATTCTGGATACCATGTGAGTGCAGTAATTGAAACAGATGATGGGAAAATTTATACAGGAGTAAATATTGAAATCGCTTCTTACTCTCCTACACTTTGTGCTGAGAGAACAGCTATTTTTAAAGCTGTTTCAGAAGGAAGTACAAAAGTGAAAAAAATCGTTGTAGTTGGAGACTCAGATTGGACTTATCCATGTGGAGTGTGTAGACAAGTGATTAGAGAGTTTGGGAAAGATGCAATAATAATCATAGCTAAGGACGAAGATAATTACAGAGAATACACTTTAGATGAATTACTTCCACATAGTTTTGGACCGGAAGAACTTGACAATGCAAAGGGGGACAATATATGAAATCAGGATTTGTAGCTGTATTAGGAAGACCTAATGTTGGGAAATCAACACTTTTAAATAATATAATGGGCGAAAAATTGTCTATAATATCAAATAAACCACAGACTACTCGAAACAAGATTCAGCTAATATACACTGATGATGACAGCCAAATAATATTCTTAGATACTCCTGGAATTCAAGATCCAAGAAATAAACTAGGTGAATATATGTTAAGTGAATCGAAGTCGTCACTAGAAGATGCGGATGTAGTAATGTATCTAGTAGATAATAGCGATTTTATAGGTAAACATGACAGCAAAATTATTGAGGATTTAAGGGGAATTAAAACTCCAGTAGTTTTAGTAATTAATAAGATAGATGAAATCAATAATGATAAACTGATGGAAATAATAGCTATGTATGATTCAGAAGATGTATTTGAAGAGATTGTACCTATAAGTGCTATCAATGGGGAAAACATAGGAAAGCTTTTGGAATTATTAAAAGATAAGTTACCAGAAGGACCTTATTATTATCCAGAAGATCAGATTACAGACCAATCTGAAAGATTTATAGTATCAGAAATAATCAGAGAGAAAACATTACAGTTCTTAGATGAAGAAGTGCCACATGGGATAAATGTAGAGATAGAATCCATGAAAGAAGACGAAGAATCTGGACTACTGAGAATAGATGCTACTATTTATGCTGAAAAAGACTCTCATAAAGGTATTGTAATAGGTAAAAATGGGGCAATGCTAAAGAGAATAGGAAGAGAAGCTAGAAAAGAAATAGAAGTGTTCTTAGATACGAAAGTACTATTGAAACTATGGGTAAAAGTAGAAAAAAATTGGCGTGATAAGTCAAATAAAGTTAAATATTTTGGATATAAGTAAAAAACACCTCAAAGAGCAAATCAATGTTCTTTGAGGTGTTTTTTTATTATAGTCTATCCCTAATTTCTCTAAGTATTTTAACTATATTCCAAAGTATTACTACAGTTGCAATCGGAAGAATATAACTTATAACCATTGATAGTGACACTAATATTTCTGCTAATCCTACTTTCATATAAATCACTCCTTTTAAAATTCATAGATTATCTCTAAGTAAAATTGATATACCATAATCGACAACAATATAATAATAGGTGTACTATTTCTGCCAAAAGGGAAGTATACTTATTAATTTACCAATCACAAGTTTCGATAACTATCTCAATTATTTGTTAATAGCTATAGCTATTGGAGAGCTCCCAAAGCTCATCGTAATTATTTACTAAATCCCAATCAATATTTTTCATATCTTCAAAGTCAAAAAGGAGAGTATGTTCCTTAATTGATGATTCTCCATCTTTTATTGAGTAAATAGAAAAATCAATTTTTAGTAATTCAATATCTTCATTATACGTCTCTATATTGTTTTCAACTAAATTTTTTATTGCAGTTTTTGAAACATCGTAGATTTCATCTGTGGAATTAACATAAGTTTTAACTTCTATACACATTCTATCTAGATGCAGTTTTCTTTCTGCAGATTGTGAATTGAAATAGTAGTTTACAAGACTTCCTTTATCCCAGTTTATATTTCCATAATAATCTTGATTCTCAATGTGATATTCATAGAAAGGGAAAAAATTACCTAAGCTCATTTCATGTAGTCTTAGATTTCCAATAAATTCATAGCCTATATCATCGGATTTTTTTATGTATTTCATTATATTTTCGATAGCTTCAGTATATAGCCTCATATAAACTATGTCTTCTCTGGGATTAGTATCATTTGCTTTTTGATAATATCTAATAACTAGTTCATCAAGTTCGATTTTCTCATCTATTAAAAAACCGATTATATTGATAGTATTTTTGTCTATGGACTCTGGCAGAACTTTTTCATATAATCCCTCGAAACTAATAGTAAAGTAAGACTTCGAATTATTTTGAGGTTCTATAAAATGGAAATCTACAAGTTTGAAACTTGGATTTATAACGCTTTCGATTTCATTTATAAGCTCGTTTTCCATTTCCACTCTATCAATTTGCCCAATTTTATCTCCAAAAAATTCTTTATTGTCAGTAGGGGAAGTAAGCGTGCATCCGGTAAGAAGTAGCCCTAGCCCTAATATAAAAAGTAGTTTTTTCATCATGTCCTCCTAGAAGTATAATCATTACTTATATAATCGTATCATATTTATATTATTGAGAAGTTACATCTTTGTTAAAAACTAAATAGACATGCATAAATCAGCGATAATTGTGGATGAAAGAAAGGTTCTAGATGACGGTTTACTCAATGTGAACTAAGTTGTGAAATTGGCAGAATAGCAAAATTATGGTATAATTATTTATTAAGTATAAAATGTATAAGGTAGATATAGTTAATGGATACCTTATACTGTGATTTATACAAGTTGAGGTGAAACTACTTTGGATAATAAGAATGTATCCACAGAAGGAATAATACTAAGTCAAATAAAACATAAGGAATCAAGTAAGATTCTAAATGTGTTGACTAAGGATTTAGGTAAAATTCAAATTTATGCTCAAGGGGCTTTGAAGCCTAAATCAGAATTACTTTTAGTATCAGAGCAATTCTCTAAGAGTGAGTTAAGTTTAACTAAGAGCAGGAATTTTTATTACATTAAGCACTCATCACTAATCAATCCTCATTTAGGTTTGAGGAAAGATATAAATAAGATCATGATAGGAAAATACTTGTTGGAGCTAGCAGATAAGACTTTAGCAGTAGACTTGGGTTTTGAAAAAATCTATGATTTACTGTCAACTGGTTTAGATTATCTGGAAAGAATTGACAGCAAAGATATACTGAAGTTTTTAATAACTTATGAGATAAAGTATATCTCTTTCTTAGGTTATAGACCTATTTTGAATGAATGTTCAAATTGCGGTTCAAAAGATTATGAGAGGATGTATTTCAACAATGGTTTTGGTGGTCTAGTGTGTGCTCAATGTGTGCTTGGCACAGATAAGTTTGTTAAATTAAGTAAAGAAGATATTGAGATATTGAATAAAATGCTTTATACTAAGTTTATTGACTTAAATAGCATTATAATCAAAGATGATAGCATTTTGTACAAATTGCAATCTATTATAAGTGATTATATTTCATACAGTACAGAGATTTTGAAGTTCAATAATTTAGAGATGTATGAAAAATTAATGATCTAGATATTAAGGGGGAATAAGTATGTATTTTCAGGATTTAATGCTGAAATTACTCAATTATTGGGGAGAAAAAGGATGTATCATAATGGAGCCGTACGATATTGAAAAAGGAGCAGGAACTATGAGTCCTCACACTTTTTTAAAGGCTCTAGGACCAGAACCATGGGAAGTAGTTTATGTTGAGCCGTCAAGAAGACCAGCTGATGCTCGTTATGGAGAGAATCCAAACAGACTTTATCAACATCATCAACTTCAAGTAATATTAAAACCATCACCAGAAGAAGTTCAAAAAATGTACTTAGAGAGCTTAGAAGCTATAGGTATAGATCCGATTAAACACGATATCAGATTTATTGAAGACAACTGGGAAGCACCAACTCTTGGAGCGTGGGGATTAGGCTGGGAAGTTTGGCTAGATGGTATGGAGATTACACAATTTACTTATTTCCAACAAGTCGGAGGTATTAACTGTGAATTAGAATCTGCAGAGCTTACCTATGGACTAGAAAGAATTGCTCTATATCTACAAGATGTGGACAATGTATATGATATTCAGTGGAATGAGCAATATACTTATGGAGATATATTTAAAATGGCAGAATATGAGCATTCAGTTTACAGCTTTGAAGAAGCTGATGTTGATATGCTTAAATCGTTGTTCACTACTTACGAGAGTGAATCATTGAGACTTATCGAAGGAAGAAAACTAGTTTTGCCGTCTTATGAATATGTATTAAAATGCTCCCATGTATTTAATGTACTAGATGCAAGAGGCGCAATTTCAGTATCTGAAAGAGCTATTTACATTTCTAGAGTTAGAAATCTTGCCAGAGCTGTAGCGCAATTGTATTTGGATCAAAGAAAAGAAGCAAACTATCCTTTGTTGAATAAGGAGGTTAAACAATATGACTAAAGACTATTTACTAGAGATAGGTGTTGAAGAACTGCCTGCAAGATTTGTAGAAATGGCGATGAGTCAATTAAAAGACAAATTTGCAAAACTACTGGAAGAAAATAGATTGGAATTTGAAGACGTAGTTGTATATGCTACTCCAAGGAGACTTAGTGCTGTAGTTAAGAATCTAAGTGAATTTCAAGCTGATATTAAGACAGTTGTAAAAGGACCTAGTGCAAAAATAGCATATGATGAAAATAATAATCCTTCAAAAGCACTACTAGGATTTATGAAATCACAAGGTGTAGATGAGTCGAATGTGACTATCAAAGATGATTATGTATATGTAAATGTAGAAAAAGCTGGAGACAGCATTGAAAATATATTTAAGGAATTAGTTCCAACCCTTATTAAATCGATAAATTTCCCTAAAAATATGAGATGGGGCGGTAGAAACTTAAAGTTTGCTAGACCTATTAGATGGATAGTTTCAATATATGGAACAGAAGTAGTTGAGTTTGATTTAGAGGGATTGATAGCTTCAAATGTAACTAGAGGACATAGATTTTTAGGTAGTTCAAAAATTGTGATTGATGATGTTAGCAATTACGAGAAGCTTCTTAAAGATAATTATGTAATTCTTAATCAAAACGACAGACTTGAAACTATTAAATATGAATCTGAAAAACTTGCTAGAGAAGTTGGTGGAGAAATCAGACCTAGTGAAGATTTACTTACTGAGCTAACTTATATAGTAGAATATCCTACTCCTATTATGGGACGTATAAAAGAGGAATATCTTTCTCTTCCAAATGATGTAATTACTACACCTATGAGAGAGCATTTAAGATTTATTCCAGTATATAAAAACAAAGAACAACTATTGCCGTATTTCATAACGATTAGAAACGGTGATGAACAATATAAAGACATAGTAGTAAGCGGTAATGAAAAAGTATTAGGCGCTAGATTGGAAGATGCGAAATTCTTCTACAATGATGACCTTACAACTCCACTTGATGAATTAGCACCTAAGCTTGATGGGATTATATTCCATGATAAATTAGGTAATTTAAGCCAAAAGACTAATAGACTTGAAAAATTAAGTGAAACTCTTGGATCAAATCTTGACGTAGCACAGGAAACGATAGATACCGTAAAAAGAGCAGCTTACCTTTCAAAAGCAGATTTGCTTACAAAAGTTGTAAATGAGTTTACTGAATTACAAGGTAAGATGGGAATGATCTATGCTAAAAAATCTGGAGAAGATGAATTAGTTGCAAAGGCAATATTTGAACAATATCTTCCAAGATTTTCAGGTGACGATTTACCAGAGACTACTGCAGGTTCAATCCTGAGTATTGCAGATAAGATGGACACTATTGCTGGTTTATTCTCAATAGGCATAATTCCAACTGGTTCACAAGACCAATTTGCTCAAAGAAGAGCTGCTCTTGGAGTTATTAATATAATATTGAAAAACCAATGGGATGTGTCTTTAAATACACTTGTTGAAGATTCTCTATACAATTACATTAATGAAGATAATTTGGTGTTTGATTATGATGAGTCTAAGTCTAAAATCAAAGAGTTTTTCTTATCTAGAATAAGAGTAATTCTTGCTGATCAAAAAGTTAGATATGACATCATTGACGCTACAATTTCTTCTAATAATGACAATATAAGAGATATATTCCTTAAGGCAAATAGCTTAAACGAATGGTTTGCTGAAGGTGATAGAAAAGATTATGTAGAGACATTTACTAGAATTAAGAATATGGCTGTTAAAGCTGAAAATAATGAGTTCACAGAAAGTTTGTTTAACGAATATGAAACTAATCTATATGGAGCTTTTGTAGAAGTAAAAGACTCTATAGATGAATTAAGAGCTAACGAAATTGGAAACGAAGTTTTAGAAGAACTTGGAAGATTAATTTCTCCAATCAACGATTACTTTGATAATGTAATGGTTCTAGTAGACGAAGAAGAACTGAAAGCAAATAGATTAGGACTATTAAAAACTATTGATGACTATATTGTAAATATCATAGATTTTTCAAAGATTATTTTATAATAAGAGGAGATTTCGATGAAGTTTACCGGGCGGCAAAATGAGATTTTGAGGTATATCAAAACTCATGGGAAAGTTACTATTGATGATATAGCTGAAAAATTTAATACTTCATTTGAGGATATAAAGATTGATATTGATGTGTTGATGATTATGGACGCCATAGATGTAGGCAATGACTCAAAGTACTTCTATTTTGGAGCTCATAAAGAGGGTGGATTATCTACCCTAATACAGAGTTTTAAAGTGAGAGATGTTATGAGTTTACCAATAGTTGTCGATGAATCAACTTCTATCTATGACACTATTGTAATGATGTTTTTAGAAAATGTTGGAACTATTTTTGTAGTTGATGATTCGATGTTAAAAGGTGTCGTAACTAGAAAGGATTTATTGAGATCGACTTTAGGAAAATTAGACCTTAATATGACTCCTGTAAGTGTAGCTATGACGAGAAAACCTAATATTCACTTTGCATTTAGAGATGATACAATCTACGACTGTGCAAAGAGAATTACAGAGTTTCAGATAGATAGTTTACCAATTGTAGAAGATGTTAATAAGGATGGAAAGAGTTTAAGAGTTGTCGGAAGGATTACTAAGACAAATATAGCGAGAATTTTCGTAGATATTGGCACTAATGAAAATATTTTAGAGTAGGTGTAAATATGAACAATGAACATAGTATGGTTATATATGTAGTATCAGACTCCATTGGTGAAACTGGTGAACTGATAGCTAAGGCATCAATTAAACAATTTGAAACCAGCGATTTCGAAATTAAGAGATTTCCTTATACTAACACCGTTAAACAGTTGGAGCCTATGTTTAAAGAAGCGGCTGAAGATGGAAATGCGATTATCTTCTACACGACAGTAGAAAATGGAACTAGAGAATATATTCAGAAAAAAGCTGCTGAATTAAATATAAAAACCGTAGATATAATGGGTGAACCATTGATACAAATGGAAAAAATCCTTAAAAAAGAACCTCTTAGAGAGCCAGGTCTAATAAGAAGACTGGATGAGAATTATTTTAAAAAGGTTGAATCTGTAGAATTTGCAGTAAAGTATGATGATGGAAAAGACCCTCGAGGTGCAAAAAATGCAGATATATGTTTAGTCGGTATATCTAGAACTTCTAAGACACCACTTAGTATGTATCTTGCAAATAAATTATATAAAGTTGCAAATATACCATTAGTACCTGAAGTTCCAGTGCCTAGTGAAGTGTATGAAAAAGATCCAAGAAGAGTTATAGGACTTATTGCAAATCCTTTAAAGATTAATGCCATAAGAGAAGAAAGACTTAAAGCGCTTGGACTGGGAAGTAATGCTTCATATGCAAATATAGATAGGATTAGGCAAGAAATAGAATACTCAAAAAAAGTAATGGAAGAACTTGGATGTATAGTAATTGATGTATCTAACAAAGCCATTGAGGAAACTGCGGGTATTATCATTGAACATATGGAAATAAGTTTTGAAGAGTAAATATAAGAGATCAATTAATGATTGGTCTCTTTTTAATTCCTATGAAGATAATTGACATTTATTGGGTATATAGGATTATATGTAAGCAAAAACAGAAGTATTTAGTTTTATAAATGAGGTGATTATGATAAATTTTCATGAAAATCAAGATAGTATAGAAAGTTTAGCATTGTCAGAGTATGCCGTTTTTTCTTCTAAATCTAAGGGAAGAAAAGTGTATGAAGAAAAAAGTGAGTTGAGAACTGAGTTCCAACGAGATAGGGATAGAATTCTTCATTCAAAGTCATTCAGACGACTTAAACATAAAACTCAGGTGTTCATTTCTCCGGAGGGAGACCATTTTAGAACTAGACTTACTCATACATTGGAAGTTTCTCAAATAGGCAGGACAATAGCTAGAGCATTGGGACTCAATGAAGACTTAGTCGAAGCTATTGCTCTAGGTCATGATTTAGGACATACTCCTTTTGGACACACTGGAGAAATGGTGCTAAATAAATTACATCCAAAAGGATTCAAACACTATGAGCAGAGCATTCGTGTGGTTGAAATAATTGAGTCAACTCCCAATAGGAGAGGGCTGAATTTAACTTATGAAGTATTAAACGGCATTGCAAATCACACAGGAAACTGCAAAGCAAATACATTAGAAGGAAAATTAATTAAACTTGCTGATAGAATAGCGTATATCAATCATGATATAGATGATTCTATTAGAGCAGGAATTATCTCAAGCAATGATTTACCCCAAGAATTAACTAGAATTCTTGGGAATTCTCACGCTATGAGAATAGATACGATGATTAAAGACATAGTTCATAACAGTTATGGTAAAAACTTTGTCGAGATGAGTGACGAAATAGGAAATGCTACAGAAAGACTTAGAAAATATCTATTTGAAACAGTCTATTTCAATAATTACGTGAAAAGTGAAGATGAAAAGATTGAGGCTATTTTAGTTCAGCTTTTTGAATTCTATATGGAGGATTTAACTAGAATTCCAGAAGCGCATAGAAAAATCTACGATGGCTTAAATCCACTTGACGAGGATATTGTGTGTGATTATATTGCAGGAATGACTGATATTTTCATGATAGATACTTGGAAAAATATTTTTGAGCCAAAACAATGGAGATAATACGGTGATAAGATGTCATATTTTATAAATCCCGAAACTCTTGATGAAATAAGAGATAGAGCGGATATAGTCGATGTGGTGGGGAGCCATGTACAATTAAAGAGAGCAGGAGCAAGCTATCAAGGTCTGTGTCCTTTCCATAGTGAGAAGACGCCTTCTTTTAGTGTGTCACCTAATAAGGGGATATTTCACTGCTTTGGATGTGGTGTAGGTGGAGATGTAATCACTTTCGTCATGAAAATAGAAGGGCTTACCTTTCCTGAAGCGGCAAAGAAACTCGCAGATCAATATGGCGTACATATAAAAGAGAATAAAGGCAATTTCAAAAAGAATGACTTGAAAGAAACCGCATTTGAATTAAATAGGAAAGTTGCTTTTTATTATATGCAAAATTTAATAGGATATAAGCCAGCATTGGAGTATCTCTTTAAAAGAGGAATAACTATAGATTTTATTAAAAAGTACGGTATAGGTTATTCTAAAGACTCCTGGGATGATTTGGTAAAGTATCTTGAAGGTGAAAATCAAGATTTGGAATTAGCTTCTAAATTGGGATTGTTAGGTAAGAAGAAGAAAAGTGAAGGGTATTATGATGTGTTTAGGGGAAGGATTATATTCCCTATTATAAACACGAAAAATAAAGTAATAGGTTTTGGGGGAAGGGTATTAGACGATTCTATGCCTAAATATCTCAACTCGCCGGAGTCTTTAGTCTTTAATAAAGGTAATAATTTATATGGATTGAATTACTTCAATAGGGGTAAAAAGAAAGAGAATATAATCTTAGTTGAAGGATATATGGACGTTATTTCACTTGGGACACAGGGAATTGACTATTGTGTTGCTAGTTTGGGAACGGCACTTACGATAAATCAAGTCAAACTGTTAAGTCAGTACGGAGAAAACTTCTATATTTGCTATGATGGCGATTTTGCAGGAATAAATGCAACTAAAAGAGCTATCCAAATATTTAATTCACTGGAGATCAATGTGAAAGTCATACAATTAAAAGATGGACTTGATCCAGATGACTTTATAAAAAAATATGGACGAATGAGATTTGAAGCTGAAGTAAAATATGCATCGGGCAGTTTAGACTTCTTGATAAATGACTTCAAGAAGGACTTAGATTTAGAGAATATTGATGATAAAATTGCTCTTATTAAATTCATTGCTAATTCCATACTCCAAATTAATAGTCCAATTGAAAGAGACATTCACATTTCTAGACTTTCAGAAGCGTATGATGTTTCAGTTGATGCGATCAAAGCTGAAATAATGGGTAACAATGTAAAGGGGAATGTACCGAGAGCTCCAAAGACTGAGTACAAAAAACCTGATGTAGTTGAGACTAAACGTCTTATTACTAAAAGGGACAAGATAGCTATTGAATTAATTAAAATTATGTTATATGATAAGAGCTTCTGTAAAAGAATATTTGACAAGATAGATATTGAAGATATAGAAGATGACAGCTTACGTGAGGTCACAAGAACTATTCTAAATATTTATGACGACTCAAATGGAGTTGAAAGAGTTGATATTTTAGACTATCTTAAGCAAAATTACATCATTGATGAAAAACTATATGATGAGCTTTTAGTGGAGAACGGAAAGTATGGTTCTGCTGATTACAATGCATTAATAGACGAATTATTAGAAACTTATATTAAGAGTGATGAAAATAAGCGTAAAAGAGAAATAATTCAAGAAATTGCGGAACTAGAGTCTAAAGACAACAGAACCGATGAAGATACAATGCTTTTAACAAAGTTGGTTGAAGAATTAATTGCCATTAATACTACTATCGACGGAATAAAGAAATAAGAGGGGGATATAGATGGCTGATATCAAAAAAGAAGAGAACATTGAGAACAAATCTAAAGAGACAAAGTCAACTATTGTTAGCGGTTTAATAAGTGATGGAAAATCTAAAGGCAATCTTTCTTATGAAGAAATTGCAGATGCTTTGGAAGATATAGATTTAAACACTGAAGAAATTGAAGACATTTATCATAAATTTGAAGAAGAGGGAATTGACATCTTATCAGATAAAGAGTTAGAAGAAATTGATGATGTACCTGATGAAGAAGACGAAGACGAAGAAATTTCTCCCGAAAAAGAAGACTTATCTGTTCCTAAAGGAGTAAGCGTAGACGATCCTGTAAGAATGTATCTAAAGGAAATAGGTAAGATTCCGCTACTTACGGCAGAAGAAGAAGTAACACTGGCTAAAGCGATGGAAGCTGGCGATGAGATTGCTAAGAAAAAGCTGGCAGAGGCTAATCTAAGACTAGTAGTAAGTATTGCAAAGAGATATGTAGGACGTGGTATGCTCTTCTTAGACTTAATTCAAGAAGGTAATCTAGGACTTATGAAAGCAGTAGACAAATTTGATTACCAAAAAGGATTTAAGTTTTCTACTTATGCAACTTGGTGGATAAGACAAGCTATTACTAGAGCCATTGCAGACCAAGCTAGAACTATAAGAATTCCTGTGCATATGGTTGAAACGATAAATAAATTGGTAAGAGTTCAAAGACAATTAGTTCAAGAATTAGGTAGGGATCCAACGGCTGAAGAAATTGGAGCTGAAATGAATCTTGATGTGGATAAAGTTCGTGACATAATTAAAATTGCTCAAGAACCCGTTTCACTTGAAACTCCAATAGGTGAAGAAGAAGACAGTCATTTAGGAGATTTCATACCTGATGATGAAATCCTTTCTCCTTCAGACGCAGCTACTTTTACAATGTTAAAAGAGCAATTAGACGATGTTTTAGACACACTTACAGATAGAGAAAAGAAAGTTTTAATTCTTAGATTTGGACTATATGATGGACGTGCAAGAACTCTTGAAGAAGTTGGAAAAGAGTTTGATGTAACTAGAGAGAGAATAAGACAAATAGAAGCAAAAGCTCTTAGAAAACTAAGACATCCTAGTAGAAGCAAGAAACTTAAAGACTTTTTAGAAGAATAATTGAAACAGTAGATTTGAAATCTACTGTTTTTTGTAAGAGAAAACCCCCAGTTAGACTGGGGGTTCAGTTAAGCTTTAGCGTTGAGAAACAAATAAAAAACACCTCCATGATAAAATAGTTCTAGTCTGCCAACTAAAATTAAAAATCAAGGAGGTTTTTTTAAATGA
>JAAYFG010000114.1 GCA_012728335.1 Tissierellia bacterium
ACCTGTGAGTACATAAAGCTATAATAATAAATTACCAACAGGTTTACGTATTGAAATGAATATAAAACAGCAAACTAATAATGCTATTTCATAAATTGCACCATAATGAAATGATACATCAATAGATTAAAAATGGCAAATCTATAAATTCAATGTATGTTAAAAATTTATAATTATTGTACTATGACTTCAAATGTGATATTATTTATCTTATATTTTGAAAGGAGAGTTTAGAATGAATATATCTAAAAGAATTTTGAACATGTCGCCATCGTCTATATTGGAGTTAGCACCTTATGCGGACGCGGCCAAGGCCATGGGCAAAAAGGTATATCATCTGAATATTGGAGATCCAGATATAAAAACACCAAGTGTGTTTTTTGACGGGCTTAAGGAAATTAGTATAGAAACTTTAGGCTATGGACCGTCTAGAGGGATTGATGAACTCCTTGATGCACAGATTGATTATTATAAAAAATTCTCAGTGGAAGTAAAGAGAGAAGACTTAATAATCACTACTGGTGCAAGCGAAGCACTTCTATACGCTATGATGGCAACATGTGACGACGGAGATGATATTCTTACTTGTGAACCATACTATGCAAACTATGAAATGGTTGCAAGCTCTGTAGGCGCAAATATGGTTGTATTTCCAACAACTGTAGAAAATGGTTTTAGATTGCCAACAAAAGAAGAAATAGTAAGTGCTATAACCCCAAAGACGAAAGTCATACTATTATCCCATCCAGGAAATCCAACAGGAGTTGTGTATACAGAAGAAGAGATGGAATTAATTGCTGATATTGCAATTGAGAACAACTTATTTATTATTGCGGATGAAGTGTATAGGGAATTCACTTATAATTCAGAAGTATTTAAGAGCTTCGGAACAATTAAGAGAATCGAAGATAGAGTATTATTAGTCGATAGTATTTCTAAAAGATTTAGTGCATGTGGAGCTAGAATTGGTTCCGTCATGTGCAAAAATGAAGAATTAAATGCAGGAATCATGAAACTTTGTGAAATTAGACTATCAGCAGCAACGATAGACCAAATATGTGCGTCTAAATTGTATGGTGTAGATAAATCCTACTATGAAGACGTTACTGAAGAATATAAGAGTAGAAGAGATTTCTTAATTTCTGAATTATCTACGATGGAAGGTGTTAAATACTATGTGCCTGCAGGTGCATTTTACGTAATGCCGGAATTACCAGTTGATGACGCAGTTATGTTTTCAAAGTGGCTATTGACAGATTTTGATATAGACGGTGAGACATTGATGATAGCACCGGGTAAAGGATTTTACTGTAATAGTGAAACAGGAAAGTCACAAGTTAGAATTGCATATGTACTAAATAATGGGGATTTAAAAAAGGCTCTAAAAATTCTTAGAGAAGGGCTTTTAAAATATCCAGGCAGAAACTAATACTAAAAGGTGCCTCTATTGGGCACCTTTTTATATTAGTTCAGCTATTCTATCAAAAAAAGTCTTACTTGAGTCATCATCTCTTATATTTACTGATGTATCTGGATGATTTGTGATGATTCCGTCTATATCAATCTTTAAGTATTCTTTTATCTTTTCATCATCATTTACGGTCCAAACCAGTAGTCCACTATATTTCTCTTTAGATTGAGCTATTATTTTATCGTTAATCGAATAATCTTCCATAGCTATGAAATCATGTACAGTATCTGGTAAATTTCCAATTAAGAATGGTATTACATAGCAAGTATTAATTTCTTCGTCTACTTCTTTTATTTTGTCTAATACATTTAAATCTAAAGATTGAACTATACACATATCTACAAAATCCATTTCCCTAATCAATGCCATAAGGTTTTTTTCCATATCAGGACTTTCATGACCGTGGGGTTTTACTTCTATGAGTAAAGCCATTTTATTATCTTTTGCAAATTGTATGAATGCTTTTAAACTAGGTATTTTATCCGAAAAACCGTTTTGATAGATTTCCACATTTTCTAGTTCTTCTAGAGTCATGGTATGAACTGCTCTATTAATTCCGGCGAGTCTTTTCAAATTATAATCATGCATTACCACAAATTCTTCATCTACAGTTTCTTGAATATCTAGCTCCACCATATCTGCTTTTGCGTCAATAGAAGCTTTTAAAGCAGTAAGTGAGTTTTCAACGCCGTGCTCCATGAATCCCCTATGAGCAATTATTGCAATATCAGGTTGATATAGTGTGTCTTGTAATAAAAATATATTTGCTATAAGAGTAGCTATTATCATCAGTGGTAAAAACACTTTAACTAATTTCGATTTTCTTAGCCATATTTTTATTTTGGTGTGAGGTCTGATATAAGAATCCTTATATTTTCTGCTCTTTTCTACATAAGGACTATCCATGGTTTCGACTATGCTGTTAATAAAAAGTGGTTGGGCTAATGTTCCCAGTACTATAAAAGCCAAATACATTAAAGTCAACGATATACTTGCAGTGTAAAGCGAAATTTGCGGTAAGAACCTTTCTGTAATCCATAGAGGTAGAAAGCATGCCATTAGTAATAAAAATGTTATCAAGGCAGCAATAAAAGCATTTAGTGCTACTAAAACTATATTGGATAAGGTTCTTTTACGAGACATTTTCCAACTTTCTTTTAAAGCTTGAATAATATCTATCTCTGTTTCTGTTACGAATAAGAAAATCGTGTATAAAAATCGCAATGAAATATAGGAAATAATACCTATTACTACTGCATATAATATCAATCCACTAGTAGTGTTTAAGAGCTCATCAATTATGAAATTTGGAATTTTGATTTTACCGCTTAACTCCGTGGAAAAACCGATAGTTGCAAGTGGTAATAGCAATACTATATACACTATTAATATCAAGGACTGAAAACTTAAAAAATACTTCCATTTAGCACTAATTTGTCTCAGTATTTCCCTTAGTGAATACTCTTTTCCCTTAATTTGATAATCAGCCAATAAAAAGTAATAAGCTAGCTCATAGAAAATCGTAAACGCTATCAATAATAGCAAAACAACTAATAATGCCATGCTCATAGGATTGTTTAGTAAACTTAATATGCTTTTATCTGTTATTGCGAATATATCGGCATTGTTTAATACTCTGTTAAATAGTATTGAAAAAGTTGGATATATGAGTATTGTCCTAATAATACTGAAAACAAAACTAGAAAATAGGTATTCTAGCCAATTTTCTTTGATTCTATAAAAACTATTGCTAACTATTTTGAAGATGTTCAAGAAATCACCACCCTGATGTTAATTATATTGATTATACAATATATGTAAGTGATAATCTATTTTATCGCAAATAAGAAAAGTGCCTCAATCAATGAAGCACTTTTAATTTATAGATTCCCAGAAATAGAAATATCTGTAAAGATAATAGATGGAGCAATAGTTCCATTTAAACTTATTTTAACATCATTTCCGATTACTTCTATTTTCTTGATAAAATCAAAGAAATTATCTGCAATAGTAATTTGATTTACTGCTCTTGTAACTTTTCCATCTTCAATTAAATATCCTTGTGCAGGAAGAGAAAAGTCGCCACTTATTGGATTAAGCCCTGAATGAAGCCCTTGAATATCCTCAATTACTATTCCGTTTCCAACATGTTCTGTCAATTGTTCAAAGTCTAAATCACCTGGTTCAATCACTAAACTTTGTCCAGATACGCCCATTCCAGACTTATAACTTCTACTGGCATTACCAGTAGTTTCAACGCCCATTTTTGCTGCAGTTTTCAGATTATGCATATAAGTTTTCAAAACTCCATTTTCTACTATATGGTATTTTTTAGTAGGTACTCCTTCCGCATCAAAAGGAGCATTTACTATGGATTTAGGATAAAGTGGATCATTTATTAAATTAAGTTTATCAGAACCTATTAATTCTCCAATTTTTCCTTCTAGTAGTGATAATTTCTTTTGAACTAATTCTGCAGAAAATACACTTTCCATTGAAGCAAATAAATCCGATACTGCATCATTTTTAAGAATAACGGTGTATTTATCCGACTTTACAGATGTAGGGTTAAACTTGGATAATGTGTTATCTACTGCTTCTTTTGCAATAGTATCAATATTGACTTCATCAAAATTATAAAATGTTGTATATGCCATTCCGTCATGCATTACATCACCATTTTTGGCTATTACTCCAATATATACTATACCAAAAGCAGACTGGCTTTCTACTTCAAGTCCTTCAGTATTAGCAATATATCTGTTAGAAACAGTATCTTGATACATACAACTAGAGGTATTTACAATCAAATCGCTTAATTGCCTAGTTTTGCTTTCTAATTCAGTAACTAGAGCAATTTTTTTCTTTACATCAATATTAGCTAAATCAGACTCAAATTTATTTACATTAGGCAGTTCCTTACCATCGTAGAATAGTTCTAAATCTTCAGTAGTAACTGTTTTGGCGCTGTCTAAAGCAGAGTTGATTAGAAAGTCTATTGACTCTTCTGAAACCTGTTCGCTATATGCGTATCCTACTTTTCCGTCAAGAATACCTCTAAGTGAAATTCCGCCAGCTTCTGCAATAGAGTAGCTGTCAATTTCCTGATTATAAATATTAATACTAGTATCCGTTCCAGATACGATATAAACTTCCATCTTATCAAATAATTTAGAACCTTTTTCAAAAATGGAATTAGCAAGTGTTTTATTATTCATAATTTCCTCCTATCTTCCACCAACTGTAAGTTCTTTTATTCTAACTGGTGGTTGTCCAACACCAGCTGGTATAGATCCGCTTGCTGCTCCACACATGCCTTCAGCAAGTGATAAGTCGCTTCCTACCATATCTATTTTCTCAAGGACTTCTCGTCCACTACCAATTAGCGAAGCGCCTCTTACAGGCTCAGTAATTTTTCCATTTTCTATTAGATAGCCTTCCATAACTGCGAAGTTAAACTCTCCAGTTGTGATGTTTACACTACCACCACCTAGTTTTTTTGCGTATAGACCTTTTTCTACTCCAGCGAACATCTCTTCACGAGTGTTATTTCCAGAATCGATGAAGGTATTAGTCATTCTAGAAGTAGGTTTGTATCTGTAAGATTCACGTCTACAAGATCCAGTTGAAGGCATATTCATCCTTGCTCCATTTACTCTATCGACTAAATATGATTTCAATATACCATTTTCAATAAGAACATTTCGTTGCGTAGGAGTTCCTTCATCGTCATATGCAAGGGAACCCCATTCATTTTCAATAGTTCCATCGTCTATTGCAGTTACGCAATCGGATGCAATTTTTTGACCAAGTAGCCCAGTATAGACACTAGTGCCTTTTGACACAAAAGATGCTTCCAATCCATGACCACAAGCTTCGTGGAATAACACGCCTCCGAAAGCATTATCCATAATTACAGGCAATGAACCTGATGGAGCGTATTTGGCTTTTGACATTGTTACTGCGATTTGAGAAGCTTCTTTTCCAAGTGCATCAATATCTAAATTATCGTAGAATTCAAATCCCATTGATGCTCCAGGTCTGACGCTACCAGTTTGATATTCGCCATTATGTGCTGCAACAGATGAAATTGAATAACGAGTTCTAACTCTTCTGTCTTCAACATATAGCCCTTCTGTATTGGCAATTCTAACTTTTTGATCCCAATCTAAATATCCGACTTGAACTTGGGAAATAGAATCGTCATAGTTTTTAGCTACATCATATCCTTTTTTCATTAGTTCTATTTTCCTATTGACATCAACATCTCTTGGGTAAACTTTAATAGGATTTATTATTCTAGTATTTGGCTTATCAAAATTTAATACCAGATCTATATTTGATTTGTTTAACGATACACTAGCTTTTCTGGCGATGCTTATTAAATTTGCTTCATCGTCATCATTAGTATAAGCGTAAACTGTATTAAATCCACTGATAATTCTTATTCCAACGCCGTAGTCTCGACCAGATAGATTTTGCTCTATTTTATTGTCGATTAAATTGATTGAACTATTTACTCTGTCTTCGATGAATAGCTCTGCAAAGTCGCCGCCGTTTTCAAGTGCAGCAGTTAATACTCTTTCAATCGTACTTGAATTAATCAAATTCATCACACCTTTCTAAAGGTATAATATAACTAAATCAGTAACTTTTCAATAATGATGTATTAAGTAATACTTTATTTATTAAGCCTATTCGTTGTATAATGTTTATAGTAGTTTTATATTGAAGTTTGAGGGTGAGAATATGTTTTTTGTATTTGGTATTTCTAACGATAAGAAACATTTGTATAAATCTGATTTATTAATTCATGATTACTGTGGTAAATATGGAAAATACGATGTATTTATGACTTATAATTACTTCAGTTTATTTTTCATACCTGTAATTAAATGGAGAAAAGAGTATTTTGTAGTATATACTTGCTGTGGAAAGGTTTATCAATTGAATCCTGAAATTGGTAAACAATATAGCAGAGGAGAATATGTAAACATAAAGGATAGAGATTTGATCGACATAGGAGAAGAAACTCATCCACCTAAGATATGTAGTAGTTGTGGATATATTAGTGAAAGTGATTATTCATATTGCCCAAAATGTGGAACAAAGTTTTAATAAAAAGACGCTTCTTTAAGAAGCGTCTTTTGTTGTTAATAAGGTATTTCTTTAGTATGTGAAATTTTTTCGTAGAATAAAACTCTTTTCTTTCGAATCACTTTTATAAACGCATATACGTAAAATATCAATGTAATTATAGCAGTAGAAAGTGTAATTACTATTGTAAAAATATTTTCTGGATTAGTTAAACTACTTACATAAATAGGCAAGAATCTCAATATAAGCAGTAAGATACCATTTCTTATAATCAGTTGTGAAAGTTTTATATACTTAGAATTCGTTGAAACAGTTCTAATTTTTACAATCGCTCTCCCTAGTGTGGTACCATTTAAGATATAGGGGACAACTCCAAAAAGTATATATGAACTAAATATCATGACTATTAAATCGCTTTGTGGAAAAGATGTATTGCTGAATTTAAGTATATCTACTCCAGCACCAAAAGACATATTTAGGATAAATAGATCAACGATAAGTGCAACAAATCTTCTAGGATAACTAACGACTCCCGTAATATCTACAGTATCTTCAACTTTTTTAGGAAGGACGACACCAATAATAGGAGTTAATAGATACCCAAAAGTCGCTCCTAATGTATTTAATATTAAATCGTCTACATCAAAAAGTCTATAAGGACGAGGATAGATTCCATAAATACCAGTAAGTTGAGTGATTTCAAAGAACAGACTTAGTAGAAAGCCCGCAAATACAGTTTTTAACAATGAAAACTTGAAGTACTTTCTCAAATAAATTCCAAAGGGAAGTGTGAGAAGTACATTAAATGCTGCTGTATAAAATGTTGGATGCCTAAGTGCTTTAACTATAGAGCTTGGATTATCTATTGAGAATCCTGATTTCTCCATGAATTCAAATACAAAACTAAATGATCTAAGATTATATTTTGGAGTAGTCATTTGCGCTACTTTTTCGATACTTGGTAATGGCAATAGCGTCATTAGAAAAGCCGTCAATATATATAGCACAAAAGAATAGTAAACTACTGTTTTACTTAGGGCTACTTTTCCATTAACTCTGTAATTATGTATCATATACGGAATTATTGTCATGTATAGGATGAACATAAATCCTATGAAACCATATATTATGGGTGTTATATAAGTGCTCATATATTCCTCCTGAAAAAATGTTGTATATATTATATCATAAAAAACCTAGGTATTGGTTTACCTAGGTTTACAGTATGTCCATTATTAAATTTCGTCTTCAGACTCTTGAATGTCTTCGCTAATAAGCTCAGGAGTTTCCACGATATCTTCAATATCATTTTCAATGTCATCGATAACTTCTTCTACTTCTTCATCAACGACTTCTTCCGCCACGTAGTTTTCTTTAGCAAAAGCAACCATTTCGTCTAGCTTAGACTTAAACTCATTCATTTCTGTTTGAGAATTAAATGCTTTTAAAGGAAGGATATCTGAGTTTTTCTCACTGACATAAATATAAATCGCATCTTCAGATAATTCCAGTTTATAGATTTCATGATACATGATTTCCACTGAGTTTTCTCCGATTGATTCCTTCATTGAATCTTCACCGAAAATCATTATTCTATCTTCAAATAAAACGCTGTTTTTAGGGTCGTTTACAAACTTAGTCATTCTTCTTTTAGTCATCCAGTAGAAGAATTTCTTATATCCCAATGCCCAAAATCCTAAAAATAGTATTATTGCTATGTAATTGTATATACTTTTGACATTTTTACTAAAAAGACTTACTGCTAGCATCACAACTAATAAGACTACACTAAAAACTCTTTGAGTTTTCAGACTTTTTTGAAGTTTAGCGTCTTTTTCTAAATGATAGAAGTTTAATGCTAAGATATCGTCTTTATCAAGCTTAAATCTAAATTCCATCTGTATTCCTCCTCAATACTACAATTATAGCATAGTAGATTGGAAAAAACTTATACAAAATAAATAAATATTATTTTAACAAAGTCCTTGATATTGTATTCTCAATATAGTATATTTAACATATCATAAAAATAATAGGAGATGTCAAATGAAAAAAAGAGCAATTTTATTAATGTTATTAACAATATTATCAACAACACTTTTCGGATGTACACAGAAGTCCAATGAAAATGTGGATAGTGTTGATAAAGTGGAAGAGTTATCCACAGAAAGTGAAGAAAAAACTGAAGAAGGAGATGCTGACAAAGAGATACGTGTTTTCAGTGTAGATGCAATGAAAGGTCCAACTGGAATGGGGATTGCAAAACTTATAGAAGACAGTAATGCTCTAGAAAGTCCTA
The DNA here is from genome assembly GCA_012728335.1 of Tissierellia bacterium. GTDB lineage: Bacteria > Bacillota > Clostridia > Tissierellales > Peptoniphilaceae > JAAYFG01. The sequence continues at coordinate 8,868 of JAAYFG010000114.1, forward strand.
AATTCAGAACAATTTATAGAATAGTTGGCTCGGCAGACGAAATAGTTGCGAATATGGGAAATGATACTTTAGAATTTGCTACTGTTCCTGCAAATTTAGCTTCTGTACTGTATAATAATACTGAGGGAAAAGTGAAAGTACTTGCCGTAAATACTCTAGGAGTGCTTTATATCGTCGAAAAAGGTGAGACTATTAATTCAATTGAAGATTTAAAAGGGCTTACTATAACAGCTCCTGGAAAAGGTACTACACCAGAATTTTCATTAAGGAATGTGCTTATGAAAAACGGAATCGATCCTGATTCAGATGTTACATTGGACTTTAAATCGGAAGCTAGCGAAGCTGCTCAAAGTTTTCTTCAAGGACAAGCAGACGTAGTTATGTTACCAGAACCATTTGTAACAACTGTACTTTCTAAAAATCCAGAAGCAAGAATTGCACTTGATATAAATGAAGAATGGAAAGCCGTTTCTGATGGAAATAGTATGGTAACTGGTGTATTAATTGCTAAAGGTGATATAATGGAAGATGATTTAGAGTACATTGACGCATTTTTAGATGAATATAAGAAAAGTATAGACTTTGCAAATGAAAATGTAGAAGAAGCTGCAAAGCTTATGGATAAATATGAAATAGCTCCAGAAGCAGTTGCGTTGAAAGCAATTCCTAATAGCAGTTTGTTTTTTGCAGAAGGTAAAGAAATGAAAGATTTGCTTTCCAATTATTTGGAAACACTTTACGAATTTGAACCAAAAGCAGTAGGGGGCAATTTACCAGATGATAATTTCTACTTTGAAAGATAGAAAATACATCAGAATATTGATTTCAACCTTCTTTTGGCTTGTTATATGGCAAGTAGCAAGTGTGGTTATTGGTGAGGGGATGCTTTTAGCATCTCCTCTAAAAACATTTGCAGCACTTTCGGAACTGATTGTAGAGGCAAGTTTTTGGATATCAATTATGAATACTGTATCAAAAGTATTTTTAGGATTCATTATCGCCATAGTAGTTGGTGTAGTTTTCGCTATTTTATCTTATAACTCTCAACTATTTGAGATATTAGTCAATCCTCTAATAGTTTTTTTCAAATCCGTTCCCGTAGCAAGCTTTATTATTGTATTGCTTCTGTGGGTAAGTTCTAAGAATATTTCCATATTCATATCTTTTATGATGGGACTTCCGATAGTGTATATAAACACATTGGAAGGAATTAATAATGTAAGCAAAGAACTGCTAGAGATGGCAAAAGTATTTAGGATAGACAATAGAAACAAGCTAATGTATATATTCTTTGAAGAGGTGAAACCATTTTTTTATTCAGCTGTTTTAAGTAGCGTTGGAATGTGCTTTAAAGCTGGTATTGCCGCAGAAGTAATAGGATTACCTAAGAATACTATAGGTGAAAATCTTTATAATGCAAAAATCTTCATTAACACTCCAGAGTTATTTGCATGGACTATAGCAATCGTAGTATTGAGCTTGATTATAGAAAAGGTTATTAGACTGTTTATCGGGAGAAAAGTATATGATTGAATTAAGAAATATATCTAAAAGCTATGATAAAGAAATCCTTAAAGAAGTGAATTTAATCATTAACAAAGTCTCAAGAGTTGGAATCATTGGTAGCTCAGGAGAGGGTAAAACCACTTTAATAAGAATTATATTAGGACTTGAGAAACCAGACTTTGGAGAAGTTATTATGGATGACTTAAAAATGAGCGCAGTTTTCCAAGAAGATAGGTTAATTGCAAATCTACCTGCTATTGATAATATCAAAATTATTGATGATTCCATTCAGGAAAAGGATATAATTAGTCATTTAAATGAAGTTGGAATCGTTGATTACGATATGCGCATAAACAAAATGAGTGGTGGTATGAAAAGGCGAGTTGCCATTGTAAGAGCAGTTATTTGTAAGAGTGACATAATTATACTTGATGAGCCTATAAAAGGGCTTGACGGTCAATCTCGAGCTAATACAATAGAGTATATAAATAAGTACAAGGGAGATAGGGCACTAGTTTTAGTTACCCATGACGAAGCAGATTTATTGGACTTTCAAATTGAAAAGATATTGGATTTAGACAAAAAGTAAATTGCGCTCAATAGAGTGCTTTTTTATTGCAATTAATCGTACTCTATCATAATATATGATTAATGAAAGAAACTAGTGGAGGTATATATGAAAAAGATAATTGTAATTTTGTTATCGGCAACACTTTTGATTGGTTGTTCAAAAGAAAAAACAGAAGAGATCATTGAAATGCCAAATGGGAATATAGAAAATGAAATAGAATTAGTAGAAGAAATAGACGAAGTTGAATTTAATCAAGAGATTATGGGTGGATCTTTGAAAGGTCTTTTAAGTAATCCTAGTGATGGAACTGAGACTGTTGGATTAATAGTCCCTGAAACTGCCTTAGTAGATAAAGATGGTTATGGAAATGGATATATCATGCTTGCTAAAGAGCTAAATGACAACCATATCGCGTGCTTAAGGTATGATCAAAGGGGAGTAGGAGAATCATCGAATATTGAAGTAGATGAAAAAATGGGCAGAGATGAATATGTAAACGATGTTGTGGGATATATAGAGAAACTTCGTGAAGAAGGTGGGTTTAAAAATATATATTTGATAGGACATGGAGAGGGAAGTTTAATAGCTGGACTTGCGGCGGATAAGATAGGAGTGGAAGGCGTCATATCGTTGGGAGGAAATGGAGAAAATATAAATGAAGTGTTTTCTTTTCTACGAGGTATTTCTGAAGTCCTATTAATTCAGGGAACGAACGATAGCGAAGTATCTGTTGATGAAGCGAAAGCGTTGGACTCAGTTAACCCAGACTCTAAACTAGTTATTATCGAGGATATGGGCCATGCACTGAAAAATGCTGCATCTCCGGAAAATAGTCAAGAGCATAAAGGCTCCTACATAGATGAAAGTCTTCCTTTAAATGAAGAACTTGTAAAAGAAATCATACTATTTATGAAATAAAGTAGAATGTAAAAAGAAGTTAACTATAGATTAGTTAACTTCTTTTTTGGGTGTATTATATTGTTTTAAGCATATATTATTCAACAGTTTTTTTGATATTTAGTAATATCATTATCATGCTAACTCCAAGAATTATATGACCTAGTCCAGCCATACCTGAAATTGCAGCATCCATTGCTTTTGATAAAACTGTTCCTTGTACTTGAGTAAACCCTCTTATAAATAGCATAAGAACTGAAAGATTTAGACCAATATTTTAGGATAATATCTTTTTATCTAGGTTTTTACTATTGGAGATTTGAAAGTTTTTCTCTAGTAAAAGTAGCACTAAAAACATAATCATTCCAAGTACAAAATAGTGAGTGTGTATATACGATAGAGTAGTTACTCCTGTAAAACCACTGAATTTAGTAAACTCTCTATAGAATACTCCAAATACCATTGCTAAGACTGCATAAATAATCGATGTGTTAATATATTTCTTCATAGTTGTTTCCTTTCTAATATCCAATGACTAAAATATCCTTAACTAAGCTTAAGAAAAAGTCTATGGATTCATTTTTATTTCTTAAATTGAGGATTAAATTGTCTAATATAAAAACTATAAAATCATTTATATCGATGCATTTACTGTAAAAATCCTCATTTATACTACCATCATTTACCAAAACATCCTTAATGATAGGAATAAATTTGCTTTGCATTTCCATCATTTTCATTCGAGCATTGCCATCAGTAGGTGATATCTTAAACATTAGATTGCCAATATCATCATTTATATTTTCCATAAGAAACTGATACAATTCAGATAAAAAACCTATAAAAGTGCTAGTATTAGCATTCTTTAGAAATTCTCTTATGGCTTTTTCCCAATGTAGTTCGGTAATAGATAATATAATATCTTCTTTATTCAAAAAATTATTGTAAACAGTGCCTACAGAAACTCCAGATGCATTTGCCAAAGCCCTAATATTAAGAGCGGCAGATCCATTTTCGTTAAATAGTCTTATCGCATGATTTAACAATAATTCTTTTGTATCATTTGCCATGGCTATACTCCTTAAATAATTATGAACTAGTTCACTAACTATAATAAATGAACGCGTTCATTTTGTCAAGTATACTTTTATGATGTGTAATTAAAAATGGAAAAAGACCTCATAAAAAATGAGGTCTTTCAGCATAAAACGAAGGGTTATGACACAATATTATATTTTATGCTGCTTTTTTCTTTTTATTAGAAAAGTAAAATATTCCTACGATTACTACAAAAACTCCTATTACAACAGGGACTTTTGGAATATTAATTTCTTTTGCATCAGGAGTAGCAGTTCCTTTGTGACCCATTCCATCACTAACGCTTGCTTTAGCAACTTTTAGTGACGAATCAAAAGTATAATTTCCTTCAGAGTCAAGATTTCCGCTACCTATTTCATTATCATCTTTATCAAATAGTTTTACTTCAGCATTTTCTGGAAAGCCTCCGCCATCATATTCTGCACTAACAGTGTTTCCTTCAAGATGTACATGCATACCATGTGCGAATACTAATGTTGGCATAGCTAAAATTAGTACCAATGCTAAAAGTGTTATCATTTTAAAATTACGTTTCATTTCAATCTCCTTTAACTAATCCAGTCAGGTTTGGATTTTTCTATGAAACTGGCTGCAAATCCAGTTATGACACCCTCTGCTATTGCAAGGGGGAAGTGTGTTACTATAAGTATATTTATAGGTGACATAGTTCCAGTCGAATATATTTCGTTACTCAAATATAAAAATAGTATTAATACTACGACTATTATGCACATGGATAAAAAACCACTTAATGCTCCTCGTGCAAATGTGCTTTTTATTGGCAATTTTTTATACAGATAATAGCCAGCTACAGCACCTATTGTAAGCATTATCGTGTTTGCTCCAAGAGAAGTTAATCCTCCATGTTTAAAGAGTAGTGCCTGTAATAAAAGGGCTGGGAAAAATGCTAAGGCAGATTTCCAACCGAGTATAATTCCGAGAAGTCCACCTAATATAGGATGGACAGATGATGGTGGCACAGGTATTGTAATCAGTGATATAGCAAAAAATGTACCTGCCATCAAACTAATTTTTGGAATATCATCTTCTTTGGTATTTTTCAAGCCTATTGCAATTGCTCCAGCAGTTAACGCAAAAGAAGTTGCAATTACAGGAGTACTAAGTACGCCGTCAGCTATATGCATTAAATCACCTCAATTTCTTTATTTTTATTAATGAATTTCGTGCTCTGCTACAGGAAGTATTTCATCGCCTTCCTCGTTGAAGATTTGTAATGTAAATTCTGATGGATGATGTTGTGCACCTATAGCATATTTGCCAGCATCTTTAATAACGAAGTCAATATGGCCATGATCTTCATCCATATTCATCACTAGTGTATAAGCTTTTTCTGATTCAGCATCAAAGCTAGTTTCTTGCTCAATAGTTTCTTTTTCTTCAGTGATGATGTGAGAAATGTAGTGATCTAATTCTTTTACATCGTCAGTAAGTTTTAAGAAAGCTACGTCTAAAGTTTCTTCTCCAGCTTTACCAAAGTGGAATAAGTATTCTCCAGCTTCAAGTTCGTATTCTCCAATCCATTCTACATCACCGTGTTCATGATCTGCAGGAGCTTCAGTAGTATCAGCCACTTCAGTTTTAGGAGCTTCAGCAGGTGCTTCAGCTGGTTTTTCTTCTTTCTTTCCACAACCAACAAGACCCATCGCTAGTGTTAGTGCCGCAGTTAATAAAATAAGTTTCTTTTTCATTTTCTTCCTCCAATGTTTTTATCTATTAAAAATTTTGCTGCCTCAATATTAATTGGTTTTTCATCAGAATTTTCAAACAGTCTTAACAAATACGGTTTCTCTAATTCTGTTAGTTCATATAGTTCTTTTTTTTGTAGTACTTCTTGAGCATTTCCTGAAAAGATAATAGAGCCTTTTTCCATAATGATGATTTCGTCAGCCCACTCATATGCTAAATTCACATCATGGGTTGAAAAAACGATAGTTTTGTCTTGGGAGGTCCACTTATCTAAAATATCTATTACAAAATTTATAGAGGGGTAGTCAAGACCGGAAAAAGGTTCATCGCAAACCAGTATATCTGGCTCTAAAACCATAATTCCAGCTATAGCTACTTTCTTTTTTTGACCTAAGCTTAATTGATAGGGGGGCTTGTCTAAGAGGTCCAATATGTCTAGTTTTGTTGCAATAGATTTTATTAATGTATCTTTTTTTTCACTAGGAAAATTATAATTATCTAGTCCAAATTCAATGTCTAAATAAGTTGTAGTGGAAAAAAGTTGATGGTCTGGATAATCAAAAAGAAATCCAACTTTTCGTCTTATCTCTTTAAGATTGGAATCATTTAGCATCATATCCAATATTTCAACGCTACCTGTTTGTGGCATATTCATGCCATTAAAATGATAAAGGAGAGTTGATTTGCCAGATCCGTTTAAACCAAGTATTGCAGTTTTTTTGCCAGTTGCAATATTTAGTGTTAAATCTTTTATGCCAATTCTTCCATCAGGATATTTAAATGTTAAGTTTTCAACCTTTATAGCCAAAATGCAAACCTACTTTCAATAATTATAATTGATATAAGGAATACAATAAATATTGAACTGTTTATCAAAATGTATTTATCCTTAAAGATACTGTTTTCTTGTGATGATTCCCCATAATATCCTCGTGCTTTCATTGCATGAGATACTTTTTCTGAATGATCACTAGCTTTTAAGAAAAATCCGCCTATCCATTCGCCAAATACTTTGATGGATTTATAAGGATTTCTCTCCTTTAGTCCTCTTGCAACCAATGCTTGGTTACCAATTCTGACATCTTCACTAATCATGAAATAATATCTGAAAGTGAGAAGTAAAACTCTATTTAGTACACTAGGAAGTCCAAGTCCCAATATTCCATCTATCATGAACGATACTGAGTACTTTGACATAGCTAAAGATAGCACTATCGCAGAAGAAACTATTTTTAGCATAATTGAAATATAAAGATTAGAGTCATAAGCTTCATTTTTCGTTACTAATGCAAACAAAATAGGAATTGCTATGAGAACTACAAATGGAATTACGAGCTTAAAGTGTGAAATCACTTTCAACAAGTTTCCTTTTTCTATTAAGAAAGTGTATATTAACAAAACCAAAGTAATAAATATGACCAATCTCAGACTATTCGAAACCGAAATGAATAGAAGAAATATTAGCATATTTAGAAATATTTGTTCAGGTTTTTTAAGTGTTAATAACAATTGTTCCATTTATTGATTCTCCTAAAATAAAAAATCCACGACGAGTCGTGGATAAAATACATAATAATATAACAACTCATGACTCGTGAGTTACTACATGTAAAGGTATCTGGCTTAAGTCGTTAGACTAATACAGTGGCGGCACCGCTTGGGATTCAAACCCAATTCCCTTATTTATTTGTAATCTTGATCTAGATCGATTTCATTATATCAACATAAAAATTTAATATCAACACCTAAATTAAATTTTTATGCATTTTTTGTAATATGCTCCAGAGCTAATCTATTCTGCTCTATTGTGTAATCAAGTATTTCATCGGTCTGAGCATCTGATATAAATATAGCTTCAAATTGAGCAGGTGGAAGTACTATTCCACGATCCAGCATAAATGAAAAATATTCAGAATACATTTCGGTATTTGCATTTTTGATGTCATCGTAAGACTTGATTTCATCAAATTCACCAAAGAATAAGCAAAGCATAGATTTGTATCTGACTACTTTTCCACTTACTCCAGTAGACTTTAAGTTCTCATTGAAACCATTTTCAAGTTTTATTGCTTTTTCTTCAAGTCGTTCATATATTTCTTTATCTTCTCTTAGTATATTTAATACATCTCTTCCCATTTTCATAGCAAGTGGGTTTCCGGAAAGTGTTCCAGCTTGATAGACATCTCCGTCAGGACTTAAGTGACGCATTATTTTTTCAGGTCCAGCAAAAGCACCAACAGGAAGTCCACCACCTATAATTTTTCCGAAGCAATAAAGGTCTGGTACAATATCGAATAGAGGAGCAATTGAACCGTATTTCACCCTAAATCCAGTGATGACTTCATCAAATATCAACACTATTCCATTCTCTGAAGTAATTTCTCTAAGTTCTTGCATGAATTTGTAATTACCTGGAACTACACCCATGTTTCCAGCTATAGGTTCTATGATTACACATGCAATATCATCTTTATTTGATTCTATAGCTTTTTTGACATCGTCAATATCGTTATATCTACATACGATGGTGTGCTTAATTGTGTCTTCAGGTACTCCTGCAGAAGTAGGAGTGTTGAAAGTTAGTGTACCACTTCCGGACTTGACTAAAAGTGAGTCGGAATGACCATGATAGCAACCTTCAAATTTGATTATCTTTTTTTTTCCTGTGTATCCCCTTGCAAGTCTAATTGCGCTCATAGTAGCTTCTGTACCAGAGTTGACCATTCTAACTAAATCGGTATCTGTAGCTGAAGTCACTAATTCCGCCATTTCAACTTCTATATCTGAGGGAAGTCCGAAAGTTAGACCCTCTTCTAAATAAACTTTTGCTTTTTCTATTAAGTCTTCTCTTCCATGGCCAAGTATCATAGGTCCCCATGAAGTTATGAAGTCAATATATTGTTTTCCATCAACATCATATACATAAGGTCCTTTTGCGCTATGGATAAATATAGGCTCTCTTTTTACTGATCCAAAAGCTCTTACTGGCGAGTTTACCCCACCTGGCATTAATGATTTTGCTTTATTATATAAACTCATTATTTACACTCCTTTAACATTTTTGCCATTTCCTTAGCATGGTAGGTGATGATTATATCCGCACCAGCTCTTTTCATAGCAATTAATATTTCATATATCATTTCTTCAGATGCAACGGCATTTGCAATTGCATTTTTCAAAAGTACGTATTCACCACTTACATTGTAAGCAATAATAGGTGTATTGAAATTGTCCTTTACTCTCCTGATTATATCTAAATAGGAAAGTGCAGGTTTTACTATTATGAAGTCTGCACCTTCTTGTAAATCTAGTTCAACCTCTATAAGTGCTTCATCGCTGTTATGATAATCCATTTGATAGCTTTTCCTATTGCCAAATTGTGGAGCTCCACCTCCAGCTACTCTAAAAGGATCATAAAATTTAGAGGCATACTTTGCAGAATAAGCCATTATAGGAGTGTTTTTAAATCCATTTTCGTCAAGAGTTTCTCTAATTGCAGCAATTCTGAAATCCATCATATCAGAAGGTGCGACAATGTCAGCCCCAGCACGAGCGTGGCTAAGAGCAGTCTTAGCAAGATAAGGCAGCGATTCATCATTTAAAATATGTCCGCAGTCATCTACTAATCCACAGTGACCATGGGATGTGTATTCACAAAGACATACATCGGTAATAACTAGAATTTCATCAGTATGAGATTTGATTTGTCTAATTGCTTTTTGAACTATTCCATCATCTGCAAAAGCTCCACTACCTACCTCATCTTTTACATCCGGTACACCGAACAGGATTACAGACTTTATTCCCAATTCAATTAATTCGTCTATTTCAGCATTTAATCTGTCTACTGAAAAATGATATACATCAGGGAAACCTTTGATTTCACGCTTGATATCTTCACCCTCAACTATAAATAGTGGATAGATAAAATCATCTGTGTTTAACGAGTTTTCTCTTACCATATCTCTAATTAAACTATTTTCCCTAAGCCTTCTCATTCTTAAATTCATTTCGAACGTCCTCCTTCAAAAAATCTATCATAGCATCAATCGTGGCATTTTTAGTTTCTCCATATAGAGAAAGATTATTACTTTCTATGGTTTTTGTGGTGATTGGGCCTATTGAAACAATCTTCGAATTATTTATACATTCATTTCCATAAGCATTTATAAAGTTATTAACCGTTGAAGAAGAAGTGAAGAGGATATAATCTATATCACTTGGCAATTCAATGGTATCTTCTGGTTTGACACTGTCATAAATTGGAATTGCATCAGTATTTACACATTTTTTAAGTTTGTCAATGATTGATTTTCTACTCTTAAGAGAATGGACTAACAGAACTTTGGAGTTTTCATCTGAATTTGAAATAATGGCATCTGAAAGCTCTTCTCCAACATAGTTTTCAGGCATTATATCAGCATTCAAACCATATTTTTTCAGTGCTTCTTTAGTTTTAAGCCCTACTACACACAGTTTAGTATTTGCTAAAGCGCGGATATCATGTTGAGCTAAGAATTCATCCATGAATATTTCTACTCCATTTACAGAGTTAAATACTAAATGGGTGTAATCAAAAGATTTTATTGTGCTATTCAGTAAATCGCTATTTATTTTACTTATTTCAATAGTTGGAGCTTGAATGACATTTGCTCCTAGTGCATCAAGTTTTTCGACTAATTGAGATGCTTGGTTTTTTGCTCTTGTAACGACTATGGTACGACCGAAAAGCAGTCTGGATTCAAAGAAATCAAGTTTTTCTCTTAGACTTACTACTTCTCCAACTACTATCAGACTTGGTGATTTGAAACCTTTTCCCTCAATGTCTTTTTCAATATTTTCAAGAGTAGAAACGATAGTTTTTTGTGTAGGGTAACCACCATTCATTATTACGGAGATTGGAGTATTACTATCCATCCCGCCATTTATAAGACCCTTGGATATTGAACCTAAGTTTTTTAGTCCCATGTAAAAAACTAGAGTCCCGTCAATTTTTGCATAGGGGGAAAAGTCGAAGTCCATTCCTTCTTTTCTATGTCCGGTAATGAAACTGACACTAGTGCTTTTTCCTCGATGAGTGGCAGGTATACCAGCGGTCATAAGCGCTACTACTCCAGAAGTGACTCCAGGTATTACTTCAAAATCGATACCATTTTCCACAAGAGTTTCCGCTTCTTCGCCTCCACGACCAAAAACATATGGATCGCCACCTTTAAGTCTAGCGATAATCTTTCCACTTCTTGCTTTTTCAATTATTAAGTCATTGATTTCATCTTGTTGCATATATTCACTGTAAGCTTTTTTACCCACATAAATTAATTCCTTTGAGCCTTCATATTCTCTAATGATATCGGAATTTATAAGTCTGTCATAAATTATGATATCAGCAGAGTCTAAAGCTTTTTTGGCCTTTATGGTAATATTGTCACTACTACCAATTCCAGCACCGATTATAAGTACTTTGCCACTACTCATTATCAAGTTCCTCCTTGATGGAATTAGCAAGTTTTTCGCTTAGAGAAAGTCTATCACCAAGAGGTCCACTAATTTCTTTAAATATCAATCTACTTCCGTCTTCATCACCGTACATTCCATAAATCACAATATTATCATCTTTTATCTCAGTATATATTCCTACAGGGCTATGACATCCAGCACCTATAGTCTTTTGATACATTCTTTCAGTTTCATATCTATAAAGTGTGTTTTCATCAGAAAGTGAGTTTAGTATTTCACCAACTTCAATATTTTTTTCATTGTATTGAAGAGCCAAAATTCCTTGGCATGGTGATGGTAAAAATATTTTAGGGTCTAATACATATCCTATTCTGTCTTGGTGTGAAGCACGTTCTAGCCCTGCTTTTGCAAGTATTACAGCATCTAGGTTTTCGCTTTCTATCTTTGACATTCTGGTTTCAATATTTCCTCTTATTGGTACTACTTCTATATTTTCAATAAGTCTTTCCAGTTGATAAGTCCTTCTTTTACTGCCTGTTCCTATTCTTCCATTTTTCAATTCAGAAAGCGAACTAATAGGATTTCTCAACACTAGCACGTCAGCAGGGTCATGAGATTTAGGAGGCTTTGCAAACACCAAACCTTCAGTCATTTCACTAGGCATATCTTTCATTGAGTGAACTGCCAAATCTATTTCTCCACTAAGTAATTCATTCTCGATTTCTTTAACGAAAAGTCCTTTATCATTTAATTTATGAAGTGGAGTATCTAGAAAAATATCCCCCTTTGTTTTAATGATTTTTATTTCGACCTCCACATCAGGATACTTTTCTTGTATGGCTTCTGCAATGCTATTTGTCTGTATAACTGCCAAATTACTTCCTCTGGTTCCAATAGTTATTTTCATTTATTCCTCCACTTTGTTTTCTTCTAGAATTTTATCTATATCCTTTGCTATAACCCTCGTAAGAGTTGGATTTTTACCATTAGCAGATATAGAAATGCTAATGTCACCCTTAGTAATGATTTTGTTCATGATAAAATTAGAATCTGATTTTGTATCAACTCTTAAATAGGTAAGTTTATCCATTGCAGCAATCGTTTCTATATAATCATTTAATTCTATGTCATATGTTGCAATAATAAGATAATCGCAGTCAATTTTCAAGTTTTCCTTTGTCACTTTATGCATTTTTAGAGTAAGTCTATTTGGATTCTCATTGTAAAGTTTTATGAACTTTTCATGAAAATCTTTAGATATCACAGTTATCGCAAATTCTCCTCGAAGAAGGCTTAGAACTTTCCTATATGCGACTTTTCCTCCACCGATTATCAAAACTTTCTTATTTCTAGAGTCTATGCTAATTGGTAAGTATCTCATTGTTCAAATAGCTCCTCCAGTACTTTGATAGCAATATTTTTTTCGTTTGAATCATCCATATTCTTTAGTGCTAGTAGAGGTTCTTTCATCACTTTTTTCAGTGAAGACTCTACTATTTTTTTGATTTTCATCTTCTCACCATGAGAAAGAGAAGTTTTACGATAAATATAGTTAAGTGTATCTTTAGCAATATCATCGCATCGTTCATTTACATTTTTTAATATTGGGTCAACTGTAGTATTAGCCATCCAGTAGTTTAATTCTTGAACTTTAGTATCGATATCCTCTTCAAACCCTAATAGAATTTGCCTTTTTTCATCCAAACTCTGTTTAGATATTTCACTGAGACTATCAATATCATAGAGCTTTATCATTTGGTTTTCTGATACATTTGAATGGATGTCTCTCGGAAGAGATAAGTCCATTATGTATAAGTCTTTATTTAACTCTTTGAAGTCTTTCTCGTCTAAAATCGTTCCTGGATATGAAGTTGCACTTATTAATACATCCATCTCGTTTAAATTACGATTCATTTCTTCATATGGAATTATTTCAATACTAGGGTATTTCAATTTTAACTTTACAGAATTTGCAATAGTCCTATTAGATACGAAAATGTTAGATTCGTATTCCAATAAATGGACAAGGGCTAATTGTCCCATATTTCCAAGACCGATAATTATTATATTTTTGTCGTTTAGGTCAATCTGTTCAGCTATTTGTTTGACGCCAATATACGAAATTGAAGTGGCATGATCACTTACATTTGTAATGGTTTTGATGTTCTTGGCAAAAGTAATAGCTTCTCTAAAGACTTTATTCATAAACTTTAGAGATCCGCCTAAATCAATGGCTGTCAGATGTGCATCTACGATTTGTCCAAGTATCTGATCTTCTCCGAAAACTATGCTCTCAAGTCCTATGACAACTTGAAATAGGTATTTTATGGCTTCATCACAGGATTTTTCTATGAAACTCAATTCAGGACATTGAAAGTATTCATGGAAAAATGCTTTGACTTTTTCAATATCATTTATATAATCATCGCTTAAAAAATAAATTTCTGAGCGATTACATGTTGAAAGTACAATTAATTCTTTTAAAGTATCACCTTGTAAAATATCTGTAGCATTGACAATATCAGTTTCTTTAAAGTGGACTTTCTCACGAATTTCAATGCTTGCCACATTGTGGTTTAAACCTACTACACAAAAATCCATAGACATTCTCCTAATATTATTTTCTAGTACCAATTATACATACAATAATAAAAAAATCAAAACAAATATATAGACATTTAAAAATACATATGATAGATTAGAGATAAGTTATACGGAATTTAAATGAATTCCCAATAAAATTTAATAATGTAATAAGGGTTTTAATTTTAGATTAAATTGGAAATTGGTGAAAATCCAATACAGCCCCCGCTACTGTAAGCATATCGTGTTAATTTATACCACCGAGAGGGAAGGTTTTAACGCATAAGGTGCAAGTCAGGAAACGAGCCTTTATTTTACAATATCTTCGGTGGGAAGAATTATTTTGTGTGTGTTTTATCCTACCTAGTTGGTAGGTTTTTTTATTTTAAGGAGTGAAAAAATGACAAAAGGTATTATGATTGCTAGCTTTGGTACATCATATGAGGAAACGAGGAAATTGTGTATAGAGGCAATTGAACAAGATATAGCAAATGAATTTGCAGATTATTATACACATAGAGCATTTACATCTAGAATGATTATTAAAAAACTTAAAAATAGAGATGGATTGTATATTGACAATGAAGTTGAAGCATTGGTAAAAATGAAAGAAGAAGGTATAGAAAATATCTTCATTCAACCTTTACATATTATTCCAGGTTTGGAATATGAGAAAATCACTAGTCTTCAAGGAGCAAAAATAAGTAAACCTTTACTTTATGATGAGACAGATTATGATGAGGTTGTAAATAATTTGCCACTTGGTATTTCACAAGATGAAGCATTAGTATTTATGGGTCACGGTAGTGAACACAATGCAGATTCAGCATATGAGCGATTAGAGAATAAGTATAGAGAAGCAGGAATAGAAAATGTGTTCATAGCTACAGTTGAAGGGTCAAGGACGCTAGAAGATTTAATACCAGAATTAAAATCTAAAGGATTTAATAAAGTAGTTTTAAGGGCATTTATGATAGTGGCAGGAGATCATGCTCAAAATGATATGGCAAGTGATGAAGAGGATTCTTGGAAAACAATTTTGGCTAGCGAAGGATTTGATGTAGAGGTCAGATTAGTAGGACTTGGCGAATATCAAGAGATTAGGAATATATTTTTGAGGCACTTAAACGAAACTATAGGAGAACAACAATGAGAAAACTTTATGGAATAGGAACAGGACCAGGAGCAAGTGATTTATTAACTGTTAGAGCGGTTAATGTTCTAGAAAGTGCTGATATGATATTTGCTCCGAACAATAAGGGCAAAAATATGGCACTAGATACTTGTAAACCATATATTAAAACTAAAAGAATAGTCATGATAGATTTTCCTATGGGAAATGTTACAGAGAAGCACTATATTGACGCTATGGAATTAATTCACGAAGAAATAGGTGAAAATCAAATAGGAGCATTTTTAAATATTGGAGATTCTACTATTTACAGTACTTTTATGAATATGGTACTAACGAATTTGAAAGAAGATATGGAAGTTGAACTAGTACCAGGGATTCCATCTTTCGTTGGTGCAGCAAATGCAGTGAAAAGAAATCTCACTCTCAAAGGTGAAAATTTTTTACTTTGTGACGAACCTAGTGAAGAAATTCTTAATTCCGTAGAAAGTGTTGCTATACTTAAGACTTTTAAGGAAAAACAAGAAACATTGGAAATGCTGGAAAACAATGGTTTTAACTATGTTTATGTATCTAATGCATCTCAAGAAAATCAAAAAGTGCTTTATGAAAAAGAAGAGATACTTTCAGAGGAAAACTACATTTCTCTTATACTTGCAAGAAGAGAAGAACTCACAAAGGAGCTGGACTAAATGTCTGAATTTATACATGGTGGAGATGTAATTTCATATAAAAATTATTATGATGGCGAAATGATTGATTTCAGCAGCAATATCAATCCCCTTGGGCTACCAAATAGTGTTAAGACTGGAATAGAGCTTGGGATGAGGGAGTTAGATAGCTATCCCGACGTTAAGTACAGAAGATTGAAATCTAATTTATCAAAATATTTGGGTGCGAATCAAAGTCAGATTGTAGTCGGTAACGGAGCAGTTGAAGTCATTGATCTGGTTATATCTATTTTTAAGAGAGTCATTTTAGTATATCCAGCATTTGCTGAGTATGAATTAAGAAGTGAAGTCCATGGATTAGAAATAGTGAAGATAGCACTTAATGATGATTTTTCATTGGATTTAGAATCGATATCAGACGAGATGGAAGAAGGCACATTAATTCTAATTGGAAATCCAAACAATCCTACTGGAAATAGGATAGAGATAAACGAATTGAGTAAATTACATGACATAGCCGTTGAAAACAAAGGATTTTTGTTATTAGATGAGGCATTTTTTGAATTCTGTCCATATGATTATGACACCGTTGAACTATATAAACTTACTGGATATAAACATATAGGAATAATAAGAGCTGCGACTAAATTTTTCTCTCTGCCAGGTATAAGACTTGGCTATGGAGTATTTTCTGAAGAAATGGTGAAAAAACTAGAACTAGTAC
>JAAYFG010000115.1 GCA_012728335.1 Tissierellia bacterium
GGGTGTATAGGGTGAGGGTTTGGGAGCGGGTAAAGGGAGAATCGCAACTCCATAAACCCGCTCCCAAGAAACCTTTACTATAAAAGAAGTAACTCATTTCTAAATTATCTAATACAATTAAAACAGTTAATAAGAATACTTAATCATTAAACATTAAAACCATTAGTTCATTTTGATTATGAAATATATTTGAAGTATAGGCTCTTTTATATCGTCTATTTGAAGGAAGACGAAGGGACCTTGCGTATGGTCCCTCATGTCTTCCCTCAAGCTCCCTTCTTTTACACCCTAAAACGCAGAACCGTTTAAACATTTAAAACCATTAAAACATTAAACCCATTAGTTCTTTCTGATTATGAATATATTTGGAGTATAGACTCTTTTATGGTTTTTAGGTTTATGTTTTGGGTTTAAGCGTTTGTAGGGTGTATAGGGTGAGGGTTTGGGAGCGGGTAAAGGGAGAATCGCAACTCCATAAACCCGCTCCCAAGAAACCTTTACTATAAAAGAAGTAACTCATTACTAAATTATCTAATACAATTAAAACAGTTAATAAGAATACATAATCAATGTCTAACTAATATAACCATATGAAAGTTCCCTTCGTCTTCCTTCAAAAACTATTCATATTAGTAAAATTCTTCATTACTATAATTATTATGCTAAAAATACAACTTCTTAGAATATCATCTTTTATATTACCTGAAAGTTTATAAAACTTTCCTCTATCTTCCTTCAAGAAAAACTCAATGAAAAAAAGATATACCATTACTCAACGTAATTGTATATCTTTTCATAAAATTCACCTTTAGTTTCACAATCATCTAATTCATCTATTGAAATTTCTACTAAACTTCCTATTCTGTGTTTTTCTTCTTCTGATGCTTCTTCATATAGATTGATAGACTTTATATTGTTGCCATGTTCTTCATTTGCATCTATCGTATGAACTATGCCCTTATTAATAAGCTCTATGGTTTTATTTCTAAATTGAAGTTTTTCATCTATGCCTACTATTCTAAAATTGTGTTCTACATGACTTTTGTAATGTCCACCACACTCTACTTCTATATACGTTTCTATTAGATGTTTTATTCTACCCTCTATTTCCCCGTATCTATCTGTATCTTGAGTTGAAAAAAGTTTCTTCACTTTTCTGCCATGAAGTACTCCTTCTTCTGAAAGCAGTCCATTCATCCTATAGGAGTTCATTCCTATTCTCAAGATTTCATCGTCTTTTATTGTCTGGCCATTCAATCTAGATAGTTTCTTTATTCTGTTTCCATATTCTTCCCTTAAGTCCAATTCGTATTTAACTCCATAAAAGAAGTCATTGGTATTGTATTTTAGTGTTCTTCTATCTACATCAAAACTAATATTTACATCACCTGTTTTAAGTCTATTGAAGTATCCTGCTGAGAACTCCATATAGTCCTTTAAATCGCACCCACTTATTTCATACACGCTTATCTCTCCACCAGGATAGTTGTAGACCCTCGAAATATCACTTCGCCTTAGACTTCCATTTGAGAACTGTGGATAGTCAAAATCTATTTGATATGCTACTACATCAGGATTTTCTCCATAGTGCATCATAACTTCACCTATCAGATTTGAAAGTGGCGTCTCACTAATTTGTACTTGTGGTACTCCTTTAATTTCGTCTTTGGGAACTAATGATGGCCCCTCTATATAACCAACTAATTTATTGGTATATTCACTAGCTATTCTATGAAAAGGCATAATCAGTTCATTGAATTTTTCATCTTGCTTATAGTCTTCAACATCTATATTTGAAATCTCTGTTAATAACTCTCCCGATTCAAAGTCTAGAATCAAATCGGCTCTTATGACACTTTTTCCAAACTTATTTGGAATTGCAATAGGAACTCCGTTTACAATTTCAAATTCCGGTTTATGAGTATGTCCTGCAAATATGATATCAAATTCTGGTATTGTCATTGCCATATCTCTCACGCCAGTATTTTCCACGGCATTTTCATTCTCTATCCCCATATGCATAAGTCCAATTAATATGTCTACTCTATCCTTTATTTCGTCTACCACTTCTCTTGCTTCTGCTACTGGATCTCGTAAAACTTTTCCATTGAATATGTCTTTTCCTTTTTTGAACTCTTCTACTAATGGAGTCGTCATACCTATGATTCCAATTTTAATTCCAGCGATTTCTACAATCGTATGAGAATTAAAATATTTATAGCCCTCATCTGTGAACACATTTCCAGCGAGAGTTATTCCTTTAAACTGATTTGTTATTCTGCCTAAGACTTCAAATCCATAGTCAAACTCATGATTACCTAAAGTCCAAGCAGTGTAATTCAAGTAATTCAAACCTATAATAGCCGGATGTGCTGCATAGTCAATGAACAAGTCTGCTAGATTATCTTGCACAATATCTCCTGCATCTAATAATATCGTATTTGGGTTCTTACCTCTTATCTCAGACACAACAGTTGATATTTGGCTCATGCTACCACTTATATCTTCAATGTTTGATGAATAGTCCCATGGCAAAAATCTTCCATGTATATCGGAAGTCATAAGTATCGTTATTCTGTTTTTGTTTTTGCCATTCACTTTTCCGTCCAAACTGTTTCCTACTCCTTCATCAAATCCTTTAATGCTCGTTTTATATTCATCTCACTATCCTTTTTAGCCATAGCATCTCTCTTATCGTACAGTTTTTTACCTTTTGCGACTGCTAATTCCATCTTCACTTTACCTGATTTCAGATATAGATTAAGTGGAATTAAGGTATATCCTTTTAGTTTCAATTGTTGTTCTAGTTTATAAATTTCTCTCTTATGAAGCAACAACTTTCTTTTTCTAAGCGGATCAACATTAAATATATTTCCTTGTTCATAGGGACTAACATGCATATTTTCGACGAATGCTTCTAAATTGTCTATGGATATAAATGCATCACTAATGTTTACTTTCCCTTGTCTAATTGATTTTACTTCCGTTCCTTTTAATTCTAGCCCTGCTTCATATATGTCTTCTATAAAATACTCATGTCTAGCTTTTCTATTGGTTGCTAAATTCTTTCTCTCTTTTACCATAATACACCTCTATCTATACAAACTGAAAATCAATTTCTCTTTGATTTACTTCTGCTCTCACTAATACAACTCTTACACTGTCTCCTAAATTATATCTCTTCTTCGTTCTTTCGCCTGTTACAGTATAAGTGTTTTCATCAAAAACATAGTAGTCGTCTACTAGTGTGTTGAAATGTATTAATCCTTCTACAGTATTTTCCAATTGAACAAAAATACCAAAATTGGTCATTGAAGATATTATCGCATCAAATTCTTCTCCAATAAATTGGCTCATATATTCTGTTTTCTTTATATCTTCTACTTCTCTTTCAGCTTCTTCAGCTGCTCTTTCCGTTAAGGAAACTTGTTCTGCTACTTCTGGCAGAATTGCTTCATAGTGCATAATTCTGTCATAGTCCAGTTTTCCATTTAAGTTTTCTTTTATGATTCTATGGATTTGTAAATCTGAATATCTTCTTATAGGTGCTGTAAAGTGAGAATAATATTTTGAAGCCAATCCAAAATGGACATCATTTGTGTCTGAATATCTTGCTTTTTTCAAACTACGAAGCAATAGTGTATTCAGTACATACTCTCCTTTTTTACCTTTTATCTCTTCCATTAACTGTTGCAACGCTCTTGGGTGAATATCATTTTGCATTCCTTTAACTGTATATCCAAATCCATGAACAAATTTCAAGAACTGATTAAGTCTTTCCTCTGATGGTTCTTCATGTATTCTATATAAGAATGGAAGTTCAGCCCAAAAGTATTCTTCCCCAACTGTTTCGTTGGTCACTATCATAAACTCTTCTATAAGTCTTTCGGAAACTCTTCTTTCTTCTCTCTCTATTCCAGTCACAAAACCGTCCTTGTCCAATATGATTTGGCTCTCTGGGAAATTAAAGTCTAGGGCTCCTTTTTCGTGTCTTTTTGATGAAAGTATCTCCATTAAGTCGTGCATATGTTTAAGTGGAGCAGTAAGTTCACCTAATTCTCTCTTAGCATCTTCATCGTCATCTTCTAAGAAATCTGATACCATTCCATATTCAAGTCTCTTCTTTGAATTGATTACCGTTTCTGATATCCTATGTGCTTTTATTTTCCCTTGTGGAGTTATTTCCATAAAAACACTCATCGCAAGTCTATCTACACCTTCATTTAATGAACAGATACCATTTGATAGTTCTTTAGGAAGCATAGGAAGTACCCTATCTAATAAATATACTGAGTTTCCTCTTATTAGCGCTTCTCTATCCAATGGAGTTTTTTCTTTTACGTAGTGAGATACGTCTGCAATATGGACTCCTAACAGATAATTACCATCATAATTTACTTCTATACTCACTGCATCGTCTATATCTTTAGCATCTGGTCCATCTATTGTAAATAGAACCATATCTCTAATGTCTTCTCTGTTTTCCATATCTTCTTCTGATACTTCTTGAGGAATTTTTTCTACTTGATTACTGACTCCTGCAGGAAATTCTACACGCAGTCCTCTTTCTTTTATAACAGATAGCACATCTACACCCTTGTCTGTCATAAATCCAAGTACTTCTACTACTTTTCCTTCGATATTCTTCTTTCCTGATGGCCACTTTGTAACTTCCACTACTACCTTTTGTCCATCTTTTGCTCCACTCATTCTGTCGCCTTGAATGTATACATCATATGTGATTCTCTTTTCATCAGGCACAACAAAACCAAAGCCATTATTTCCCTCAAACGTTCCGATAATTTGAGTATTGGCTCTCTTCAATATCTTAATTATTTCTCCTTCTGCTTTTTTCCCTGGCTCTAAATCTTTCAATAGGTTCACTATTACTGTGTCTTTATGGATTGCGCCATTCATATTTTCTGGAGAAATGTATATATCTTCTCTATTCTCTGATTCTACGAAACCAAAGCCTTTTTCATTTCCTATTAAACTTCCTACTACCATATATTCGCCTGATAGTGGAATGTATTTATCGTTCTTATCTCGGAGGATTAGTCCCTCCTTTTCCAATTGTTTCAAAACATCAAAGAACATTTTTTCGTCACCCTTTGATATTTGAAATTTTTGAACTAATCCTTCTCTATACATTGGTTTATATTCTTCTGAAGAAATATATTCAAAAATCTTCTCTTTTATGGTCATTTTAATCCTCCTTATGATTAAATCTATTACTATTATACTAAATCGCTGTTGACTATTAAAGACAAATATCTATACTATCACATATCTGCATATTATCACAGCCAAATAAAAACACACGATATAAGAATCGTGTGTTTCAATTAACCTAATATATGAACTGTTACGTTCTTTCTACCCCATTGGTAGCATTCGTTTACGCTGTTTAGATGAACGTCTATTTTATTACCTTTAATAGCTCCACCTGTATCTCCAGCTATTGCTTCTCCATATCCTTCAACATATACTCTAGTTCCTAGAGGTATAACCTTAGGGTCTACCGCTATTACTCTTGAATTTTGTCTAAGGTCTATTCCTGAAGCAGTTTTATGAGATAGTCCAGCTTCATTCATACTATAAGCTGTTGCGTGCATTACCATCGATTTAACTACAGTTTTACCTTCTAGTCCAGCACTAACTTTTGTACCTTCTTCAACTATTTCAATAGTTGGTTCTTCAAGTACTCTCTCATCTATTGTATGTTCTGATAATAGTTCTCCATTTAGATATGTTCTAGAAATAGTAAATTCTCTCTTTCCTTCAACACCTGCTTGGATCACATTTCTATTACCTTTGTAAAGTTCGTCAGATTTTCTTACATCAGTTGCGAATGGTATTGCTTCTTCTAATACTACAGTTTCTTGAACTACTCTATTAAGTTCAATAGTAGTACCTTCTGTTACGATTAAATTTAAACTTGGATGTGTGTAATCCAGTTCATTTAATGTATATCCTGCACTTTCTAATATTTTTGATGGTGTTCTACTAGTTGATGTAATGTTTTTCTTTAAACCATTTTCAACTACCGTATAAGATTTAGCATACGCTACTATTATCTCCATTCCATCTTCTATTACTGTTTCTGGTGCTGGATGTAAGTACATTCCACTCTTTATTTCAATATTATTAGACTTTAGTACGTCACCTACTGTTTTATCTAAGGTTTGTACTGTCATATTTTCGTTTTCAACTGTAAGTTTAACTTCTTTTGAAAGTAATAATGATGCTCCTAGAGTTATTGCTAGAATAGCTCCTAAGACTAAAATCATTTTAAACTTAGCAAGTCGTATTCGACCTATAACCATATTTTAATTTTCCTCCTCTACACATAGTGTTACTTCTTTGTAATATGTGTAACTTTTTTGTAACCTTTCTTACTACTTCCATAGTTTATTTTATTTCGAGAAGAAAGTCAATACTTTAGTTTATATGGTTCTAAGTCTCTATTTTAAGCCATTATCAGCTTGCCGATACGCTGGCAACCTTTGTAGTGCTTGCAGGTTGTCAGTTTTCAAACCTTGTATTTTACATAGGTTTACCACATTGTTACAATAAGATTACATTTTGTAATATAAAAACCCATTCAGCCATTAAATCGTCAATAAAAAGGAAAGCTCCCTCCACAAGCCTATAAATTATGTGCTTTAAGAGGGATTGCTTATTAATATTACAATTTCGTGTTATTATTTTCTTATTGCTTTTTCTAATCTTTTCATCGCTTCTTCAAGAACTGCGCGTGAAGTTGCCACATTTAATCTTTGGAAGCCAATTCCTGGTTTTCCGTACGGAACGCCGTCATTTAAGCCAATTTTTGCTTCATTTATCAATAAATCTCTTAATTCGTCTTCTGACAGTCCTAAATTCCTAAAGTCAATCCATAGTAAATATGTGGCTTCTGGAAGATATACTTTTAATTCTGGAATGTTTTCTTCTATATAATTGACTACAAATTTCATATTTCCTTCTATATATAGTAATAATTGTTCTAACCACTCTTCTCCTTCTTCAAAAGCAGCTATACACATATCTATTGCAAAACAATTTGTTCTGCCTTTAGAATTCTTCATAGCTAATTCGTCAAACTTATTCTTATTTTCCATATTATTGAATAATATTATGGAAGTTTGAATTCCAGCTAAGTTAAAAGTTTTTGTCGGTGATAGATAAGTAATGGTGTTCGCCTTTATTTCATCGGAGATTGATGCAGTGGGAACGTGTTTATTACCAAAGACCATAAGATCTGAGTGAATCTCATCAGAAAGTACTGTAACATTGTGTTTTAAGCATATATTCCCCATCTTCTCCAAGTCTTCTCTAGACCAAGCATTTCCAGTTGGATTGTGAGGATTACAAATTACAAATAGCTTTACATCTTCTCTAGAAATCTTCTCCTCAAAGTCTTCAAAGTCAATTTCATAAGTTCCATTTTCATTTTGTACCAATTCGTTAGTATAAATCACTCTATCTATGGATTCGGACGTCTTGAAAAACGGTGGATAAATTGGTGGTTGAATTACCACTCCATCTCCAGGCTCTGTAAGCGCTTCAACTGTAGCTTGCATTGCTGGAACTACACCGGCTTCATGACTCATTAAACTAGTGTCTATATCGAAGTTATTTCTCTTCTTTTGCCATTTTTTGTAGCTTTCATAGTATTCACTAGGTCTTTCTGAGTATCCAAAGACTTTTCTGTCCAATACATTTTGTCCTGCTTTAATTATTGGTTCAGCAACTTCAAAGTCCATATCTGCTACCCACAATGGAATTATGTCATCTCTACCAAATAGAGCCTTCAAATTATCAATTTTACTAGCATTTGTATTTTTTCTATCTACATACTTATCAAAATTGTATTTCATTTCATACCTCCAAATTTTATCTTATTAACATATTATCACAGCTATTATCTATTTCCAATAAAAAACTGTGCAAATGAAGTTTACTCCATCGCACAGTTCGTATTATACTAAATCTTTTAATTTGCCAGTTAATTTATAGCTTACATTTCGAAGTTCTTCTATATTCTTACAACCTGTCATCGCCATGACCATTTTGAACACATGGATCGTTCTCTCTAAGAAAATTACACAGTTTTGATAACCACCATGTACTAAATAATTCAATATTTCACCACTCATTGCTCCCATATCGGCTCCAAGTGCTAAAGCTTTGGCTAATTCCAATCCGTTCTTTATCCCACCACTTCCTATTACGAACAGACCTTCATGTTCTGCTCTAGTAGCTTCAATTATACTAAGTGCAGTTGGAATCCCCCATGGATATAGCTCAGTAACTACTATATCAGGATTGCGTAAATCTTCGACTTCGATGAAATTAGTACCACCATGTCCTGAAATATCAACGTATCTTACGCCAATTTCATAAAGTTGTTCCACAGCTTTTTCAGACATCCCAAATCCTACTTCTTTTGCAATAACAGGAACATCTAATTCTTTAACTATCTTTTCAATGTTTTTCAGGACTCCTGTGAAATCTCTGTCCCCTTCTTGCATAATAAGTTCTTGAGCAGGGTTTAAATGTATTTGAAATGCATCTGCATTTATTAAATCTACTGCTCTCTTTGCATCTTCCACCGATACAAATGCATTTACATTGCCTATTACTACCCCTTCTTCGCCCATAATTTCCCTTACAATTTTGAACCCACATGCAATACTTGGATCTTCATCTTCTAGGGCTATTATTTCTGAACCTACTGCTATTGGAACATTTAGTTCTTTTGCAATTTTAGCTAAATCAGTATTTATAGAGTTTGAGTACTCATTCCCACCTGTCATGGCATTTATCATAAATGGATAAGAAATCTTCTTGCCCAAAAATTCCACTTCAGTATCTATTGAATCAAAATCTACTTCAGGAAGGGAATTATGATACAAGAATACATCTTCAAATAGAGTATCTCCTTCATATGTCGCTTTTAAATAGTTCTCTATATGTTCCCTTTTTCTGTACTTCCTCATAAAATCGTCCTTTCTAGTCAAGTAAATAATTACCAAATACTTCTTCGATTATCTCTTTAGTTCCTGCTTCGTCCACTACAAAATAACTAACATCGCCTATATACTGTCCAACACCTGCTATGGTGTGAGTTAACAATTTCTCTGAATCCAAGTTTCCTGCCATTGTAAGTCCTTGATACACAACACTAGCATCAATATTAGTATCAATATTGTTTAGATACACATCTAGCAATTGTGGAAGCTTAAATATGTTTTTAGGTGTCAATGTCTGTTTTATCATTTCTGTCATAAAATATTGTTGAGCGTGAACTCTACCGATATCTCCTTCAGGATATTGTCTATACCTTAGGAATTCTATAGATGTTTGACCATCTAGTGTCTGGATACCTTTTTTAATATTGATATGGAGTTCTTTTCCCCTCGTAGTATCATTATATATCATATTTTTAGGTACATCTACCTCAACGCCACCTATTGCATCAACTAAAGATTTTACTGCATTGTAGTCAACCCTTACATAGTAGTCTACATCTAAATTAGTAAATTCTCTAACTGTTTTAAGTAATAATTTCATGCCCCCATATGAATGGGCTGCATTTAATTTGTCATTTCTACCATTGATTTTAACTCTAGAGTCCCTAGGCAATGACATGATATTTATGGAACCATCCACAAAGTTTACTTTACAAAGCATCATTGTATCAGTTCTATAGCCTGTAAAACCATTTTTCTCTTCTGTCTTAGAAAAGCTTTCCGTATCTGTAGTATCTACTCCTACTAATAGAAATAATATCTCATCTAAGTCGACTCTCTCTATTTTATTTCCTTCTACTATATTCTCTATTTCGCCTTTATTGTTTTTATCATCAAATAACTGTAAAGAGGATTTAGCCGTCACAAATTTATTCCATACGCTCAGGTACATTCCTCCAAATATTATAAGTGATATGAAAAAAGACATAAAAAACTTCTTCTTCATAGCCACTCTCCATTCTTTAGATTCCTTAACATAATACCACCAAATTCATATGATTTCAATAAAATTGATATATACAATTGAAAAACAGCATGTATTTTAAACATGCCGTTTCGTCATTAAAGTCATTTTTTCAAGTATGGACCAAACATATCTTCTATTGTATTTCTCATATGGGTTTCATCAAGGATGAAATAGTCAATTATTATCCCATCACTAGCCGGAAGTCTTTCTCCATGACCAGTTAGTGTTTCAGTCCTAATCTTGCCAGTATCTAAACTACCTGCTAATTGCATCGCATCAAGAATTATATTTGCTCCAATATTGGTGTCCACATATTTTAAGTATGCATCAGCTAGTTTTGGAAGTGCAAATATGTTCTTAGCTGTAAGTGTCTGTTTTATAAGTTCAGTCAAGAAATATTGTTGTCTCTCAGTTCTACCTATATCTGCTTTTATATTCTCTCTAAACCTTAAGTATTCAATCGCTCTATCACCGTTCATCTTATAAACTCCCGGTTCAAAATCTATCTGCAATTCCAAATAGTTGTCATAGTGCATAGGCTCTGTAACTTCAATTTCAACCCCACCTATTGCATTTACAATGGCTTTTACGGCATCATAATCCACTCGGACATATTAATCAACATCTAGATTAGTAAAGCCTCTTACAGTGTCCATTAGAAGAGCCATACCCCCATATGAATGGGCAGAGTTAAGTTTTTCATATCCACCTTTAACTTTTACCCTTGAGTCTCTAGGTAGAGAAAGCATATTTATGGAGCCATCCACAAAATTCACTCGACATAAAATCATTGTATCGGATCTTACGCCAGTCATTTTTCCCTTTTCTTCCCTTTCTCTAAACTCTTCAGTATCCGCTGCATCTACACCTACTAATAAAAATAGGAGTTCATCTAAATCAGGTCTTTCAATATCTTTTACAGTTTCTTCATCGTCAGTTTTTTCTTGTCCTAATTCTTCTTCTAGTTTTTCCATTTGAGATTTTGAACTGCTAAATTTTATGTAAACACCACCAAATATCAATGAAAATACCAATAGAGAGCTAAAAAATGATATTAAAAATGTTTTCTTCATAATCGACTCCTATCTTAAAATCAACTTCTTATGTACTAATTATAATATTATACTATTAATTGATGTATATTTCACCAATTATTGACACTTCTTTGAATTTCATGTGTTCGAGGAGGTCTAGGGACCTTGCATTCTATCTTAAAACATGTTTGCAGTAAACTAATTCATTATCGGTATATTTATTTATGTAATTCCTAATGCTTAGTTGTTTATTTATTTGAGGAGGTGTAGGGACCTTGCGTATGGTCCCTTTTACCTCCTCAAGCTCCTCCTTTTCACCCCACAGACACAGAACCGTTAAAACATTAAAACCATTTGGATTTTAAAACACTTTTGGGATATAAAGTTTTTTGTGTTTTAAGGTTTTGGGTTTATGTTTAAGCGTTTGTAGGGTGTAAAGGGTGAGGGTTTGGGAGCGGGTAAAGGGAGAATCGCAACTCCATAAACCCGCTCCCAAGAAACTTATACTATGAAAAAATGACTCATTACTAAATTAACTAATATAACTAAAACAGTTAATAAGGATACATAAATAGTGATTTTACTTCATTTAATAGTAAAGTATTGGTATTTACCAAAATTACTACAAGTTACAAATAATGTGTTTATCTATTTGAGGAGGTCTAGGGACCTTGCGTATGGTCCCTACACCTCCTCAAGCTCCTCCTTTTAACCCCACAGACGCATAACCGTTAAAACATTAAAACCATTAATGCAATTTTAATTACTAAATCCATACGAAGTATAAGCTTTCCTTGATTTTGTGCTTTGAAAAACACAATAAATAAGTTGATTATTACCTCAACTTTATTATATTTATTTGTGTATGACTCATATGTTTTAAGGTTTTATCTTTTGAATTTAGCGTTTTGGGTGTAAGAGAAGGGAGTTTGAGGGAAGACATGAGAGACCATACGCAAGGTCCCTTCGTCTTCCCTCAAGAAACTATATTCATATTAAATTTACTTATCAATACTTGTCCTAAATCTTTAATACTAATATTTAAAGGAAATTGTATATTAGCTGTCTTTAAGCGTATTTTAATGATATGTATATATATTAATTACATTGGATTTTTATCTTTCCTTACTACATTCAATTGTAAAGTATTGGTATTTACCAAAATTACTACAAGCTACAAATAATGTGTTTATCTATTTGAGGAGGTGTAGGGACCTTGCGTATGGTCCCTTTTACCTCCTCAAGTTCCTCCTTTTCACCCCACAGACGCAGAACCATTAAAACATTAAAACCATTAATACACTTTAAGCCAATAAATCAATTCAAAGTACAAATTACTTTTATATCCAAGATTTTTGTTTATAGCTTTAAGACAGTTACTACTAAATTATGTATTTATAACCATAGATTTAACTATATTTAAATGTTTATGACTCATATGTTTTAAGGTTTTATCTTTTGAATTTAGCGTTTTAGGGTGTAAGAGAAGGGAGTTTGAGGGAAGACATGAGGGACCATACGCAAGGTCCCTTCGTCTTCCCTCAAGAAACTATTACTCATATTAACTTTATTCATTATTAAATATCTTAATCCTATAAATTCACCATTAAGAATACTTAAGTACATCAATTACATTAGAA
>JAAYFG010000012.1 GCA_012728335.1 Tissierellia bacterium
AAATAAACGTGAAAACAAGTTTTAATCAATGGCAAGCAAAGGTGAATGATGATGCCATATCTTGGATTTCTGCAGTATCTCAAGGCTCTAAACTGAAAGTTTCGATAACTCAAAACCAAGAGAAAGGCTCGCGTAATGGTAACATAATTGTAACTGCGGGCTAGTTCAGTGAAACAATCCAAGTAGTGCAAATGGGTGCTGAGCCAGCTATATTGATTGGAACTGAGATATACAGGATAAAGTCAAATGGTGAAATAATTGATATTGAGGTAACCTCAAATATTGAATATGATATAATTATTCCTGAAGATGTAGATTGGATAGTCAAAGCAGATATGCAGACTCGTAATGAAATGATAACTGCAAATTATAAATATGAAATAAAACCAAATGATGATAAAGAGCGTAGGTCTATTATCAGCATTAAGGGAAAGAATGATAATATAAATAGATCAATTGAGGTGATTCAGGATAAATTTGAAGTGGATTTAGATAAAGAAACCTCTAAGGACGTACGAATATCTGTCTTATCTGCAAAAGTTGAGAATAATGAATTTCAACCAGGTGCAGGTATAGAGCGAACTATAGATGGTGATTATAATACTTCATTTCATACTCGTTGGTCGGGAAGTACTGTTTTTCCAGTTGTATTTAGTTATCATTTTAAGGAAGGTGTCGCACAAGATATTGACTATGCTTTATTATATGGCACAACAAGTTACAATGGGAAAATAAAGGAGATGAATGTATATGTTAAAGAGTTTGGAAGTAATGAAGTGCAGTTTGGAAAAACTTTAGATTTAAAAGGAGAAGGTGGTAATCAATTCATTGATCTTGGATTGAAAAATGTAGAATATGTGAAATTTGAGGTTCTGTCGGGAACTGGCACAGAAAATGGTTATGTAGCATTTAGAGAAATAGAGTTTTTTAAAGAGGATCCCGACAAGACCGAAGATTATGCTATTTTTACTGACTCTTCGTGCTCAGAGTTGAAACGAGATGTAAAAGCTGAAGATATAGATAAAATAAGTAGTTCTCTATTAAGGTCTATTGCAAAGGAACTTTATAATAAAACTTACGATTCAAGGTATAGAGTTGCACAATATAAAGCAATTCCATCTCCAGATATTATTGCAGAAAACCTAAAAATAGGTAATGGTTTTAGCCATTATGAGGGAATTACAGGAATGTTTCTTCGTGCAGGTAAAGCTGCAGTATTAGTTGGTGACACAAAAGGTGAGAAAATATATCTAAGATTACCAAACTTAATGCGTAAGCCAATAGACGATAATGAGAATGATTGGTCACTACATAATAAAAAAATTCAACTTAGAGAGGGGATTAATATTGTGGATGTTGAATATGATGCAAATGCCTACTTAGAGTATTTTGTAGATAGTGATACTGGTAAGGAAACTGATATCACTGTTCATTTCCCAGTAGGTGAAGTAAATGGATACTTTGATTTTGCAAAACATAATAATAAAGACTGGAATGACTTGCTAGATAATGCCGTTAGTCCCATTATGGATATGAAAGGCAAGTATATACATGTAGCATACCCAGTAGAATATTTTAAAAAGTTTACTTTTGGAAAAGGAGTTGAGTTAATTAACAACTATGACAAAATGCTTCATAGTCATTACAAGTTTATGGGGCTTGAAAAATATAATAGATTGCCAAATAATAGAATCTTCTCACGAGTAAACTTCCACTACTACATGTTTAGAGATGGAGATGGCGTTGCTTACTTAGGTAACGAAAGCACTATGAATATGGTAGCTTCCCCTTCAGTTGTAATTAAAGGTGACCCTTGTTGGGGCTTTAGTCACGAGGTTGGACATGTGCTTCAAATGAGACCACAATTGAATTGGGGAGGTCTTGGAGAAGTTAGCAACAATTTATTCTCATTATACACTACTACAGGCCTTGGTAATATTAGTAGATTAAAGGAGGGTAATACATACAAGACAGCTCGTAATGAAATCTTTGGTAAAGATAAATCTTACCTGCATTCGGAGGATGTGTTTATTAGATTAGTTCCGTTTTGGCAATTACATCTATTTTTCTCTGAAAATGGCAAACCTGATTTCTATGCAGATGTGATGGAAGAGATGAGAAATAGACCACATTCTGGCACAGGCAATGAAGCAATAAGAAATCAATTTGAGTTTATGAAGATTGCCTGTGAAGTTGGTAAATTAGATTTAACAGACTTCTTTGATAAGTGGGGATTCTTTTATGTGGGCAAAATAGAAATTGGAGATTATGGTACTTATAAATATAATATAACCCAGCAAGAAGTAGATTATGTTAAAGAATATATTAAAAACCTTGGCTTTGAAAAGCCTAAGCAAGACATAACTTTAGTAGAAGATAAATAATTAGAGTGAACAGAGCTATTAATAATAAATAGCTCTGTTTAATAAAACTGATGAATACTGTGAAAAGTACTTATCAAATAAATCTTTAAAAAGAGTATTAGAAAAATTCTATTATTAATTATTCCTGTTTATCTATTAGCTGCAGTTCAGTGTAAATAACCTCCAAAAGAGATTATGGCTAGAAAATGGAAGCTTGTATGGGAAGATGATTTTAGGGATAAGACCATTGATGATTCAAAATCGAGTAAAATACCTAGAGGGAAAAATGACTGGAATAGTTATATGAGTGATTATGC